>NZ_JBQOUX010000016.1:0-98024 GCF_052216785.1 Streptomyces sp. JW3
CCGCAAGGGCGGCTCCGGCGGCGGCAACGAGCGCGGCCGGCGGCCGCAGCTCCCGCCGCGCGGCGGTCCCCGGGCCGAGCTGCCCGGCGGCAACCCGCAGCCCCGGGTGCCCAGCTGGAGCGACGAGAACGCGCAGCCGTCGGTGGACCGTGCCGCGCTGGACGCCCCGCGCGGCCACGAGGAGCCGGACGTCGCCCGTACCTCGCCGGTCCCGCGCGTCGACGACCGGCAGGGTCCGGCGGCGACCGCCGAGATGCCGGTGATCGGCCGGTACGACGAGCAGCCGGGGCCCGCCACGGCCGAGTTCCCGCGTCCGGACTTCGACGCGCCCGCGCCGGGCACCGGCGAGACCCGGAACTCCGGCCGGTACGCCGCGCCGGAGCAGAACGGTCCGGCGCCCGCCGATCAGTTCGCCCGCCCCGGCGGTTACCCGCCGCAGGGCGGCGGCCAGGACGGGGCGCAGGACAACGGCCCGTTCGTCCGCTCCGACGTCTTCGGCACCCCGTCCGCCGGGCCGGCCGGCGACCGCGCCGACCAGAACCGGTTCGCCCCGCAGGCGTACGAGGGCGGCTCCAGCACCGGGCGGCACAGCCTCCCGGGCCACCAGGACCCGGCCGCCACCGGCCAGTTCGAGCGGCCTGACCTGAACGGCGCCGGTCAGTACGACCGCCAGGACGCCTCCGCCACCGGCCAGTACGACCGCCCGGACCCCGCCTCCACCGGCCAGTACGACCGGCCGGCCCCGGCCCAGACCGGTCAGTACGACCGCCAGGATCCGGCGGCCAACGGCCGGTACGAGCGGCCGGGCCAGCCGTCCGAGGACCCGTTCGGGTCGCAGGGCTTCGAGCCCCGCGACCCGGCCGCCACCGGCCAGTTCGACCGGCCCGACCTGAACGGCACCGGCCAGTACGGCCGGCCGGAAGCGGCGCCCGCCGCCCCGTACGACCGCCAGGACCAGTACGACCGCCAGGACCCGGCCGCCACCGGCCAGTTCGAGCGGCCGGCCGGGCGTGGGAACGGCTTCGGCGGAACCCACCTCCAGCGGCCGCAGCGGCCGGTGCGGCAGGAGCCCGAGGCGCTGCCCCCGGCCGGGCCGGGAGACGGCCGTACGCCGCTGTTCGACACGCTGGAGACCAACTGGTTCCGCGGCGAACGGCAGGCCCAGGCCCCGGAGCAGCAGACCCCGGAGCAGCGGGTCCCCGAGCAGCAGACCCCCGCGGCAGCGCAGCCCGCCGCACCCCAGCGTCCCGCGACCTCTTCCTGGCGCAGCTCGCCGAACGACGAACTCGTCCGGCAGGCCGAGCGCGTCCGGCAGCCGGCCGCGGGCGGCATCACCACCTCCGGCCTGCCGCGCCGGGTGCCCCGCGCGAACCTCGTGCCGGGCACAGCTCAGCAGCAGTCCCACCAGAGCGGTCCGCAGGTCTCGCGCGCACCCGACGAGGTACGCGGCCGGCTGACCAATCTCCGTCGGGGTATCGCACAGGGCCGTCAGGCGGGAAGCGGCCAGACCGGCAACTTCCCGAGGCCCACTCACCAGCAGGAGCGTTAGTTGAGCCCGATGAGCCAGGCGGCACAGAACCTCAACTGGTTGATCACGAATTTCGTGGACAACACCCCCGGGGTGTCCCACACCGTCGTCGTGTCCGCCGACGGACTCCTTCTGGCGATGTCCGAAGGCTTCCCGCGCGACCGCGCCGACCAGCTCGCGGCCGTCGCCTCGGGGCTGACCTCACTCACGGCCGGGGCGTCCCGGATCTTCGAGGGCGGCAACGTGGCGCAGACGGTCGTGGAGATGGAACGCGGGTTCCTCTTCCTCATGTCCGTCTCGGACGGCTCGTCCCTGGCGGTGCTCGCCCACCCGGAGTGCGACATCGGCCTGGTCGGCTACGAGATGGCGCTGCTCGTCGACCGCGCGGGTGCGGTGCTCACACCCGACCTGCGCGCCGAACTACAAGGAAG
The DNA here is from genome assembly GCF_052216785.1 of Streptomyces sp. JW3. Classification (NCBI taxonomy): domain Bacteria; kingdom Bacillati; phylum Actinomycetota; class Actinomycetes; order Kitasatosporales; family Streptomycetaceae; genus Streptomyces; species Streptomyces sp. JW3. The sequence goes on from NZ_JBQOUX010000016.1 coordinate 1,960, forward strand.
TCTGCTCCACTGATCGGCCCCGGCACCACCCGTCTCACCAAATCACCGTCCGGCCGCCACAATCCCCCCACCGGCCACATCAGACGGCTTGACTTACCGACATGCCGCCCCGCCCGGAGGACCCATGACCCCGCCCACCGCCTCTCATGATCCGTACGCGGAGCCGTACGAGGACGAGGGCGACCAGCCGTTGGTACGTCCGTACGCGATGACCGGCGGCCGGACCCGGCCCCGCTATCAGCTCGCCATCGAGGCGCTGATCAGCACGACGGCCGACCCGGCAGCGCTGATGGGGCTGCTCCCGGAGCACCAGCGCATCTGCCACCTGTGCCGCGAGGTGAAGTCGGTGGCCGAGGTGTCGGCCCTGCTGGCGATGCCGCTGGGGGTGGCCAGGATCCTGGTCGCGGACCTCGCGGAAGCCGGCCTGGTCGCCATCCATCAGCCGGGCGGCGACGAGAACAACGGCGGCGCGCCGGACGTGACACTGCTCGAAAGGGTGCTCAGTGGACTTCGCAAGCTCTGACGGGGGTCGCGCGACGACTTCCGCCAAGATCGTGGTGGCCGGCGGCTTCGGCGTGGGCAAGACCACGTTCGTCGGCGCCGTCTCGGAGATCAACCCGCTGCGCACCGAGGCCGTCATGACGTCCGCCAGCGCGGGCATCGACGACCTCACCCACACCGGGGACAAGACGACCACCACGGTCGCCATGGACTTCGGCCGCATCACCCTCGACCAGGACCTGATCCTGTACCTCTTCGGTACGCCCGGCCAGGACCGCTTCTGGTTCATGTGGGACGACCTGGTGCGCGGCGCGATCGGCGCGGTCGTGCTGGTCGACACGAGGAGGCTCGCCGACTGCTTCCCCGCCGTCGACTACTTCGAGAACAGCGGTCTCCCCTTCGTCGTGGCGCTGAACGGCTTCGACGGGCAGCAGCCGTACAACCCGGACGAGGTCCGCGAGGCGCTGCAGATCGGCCCGGACACCCCGATCATCACCACCGACGCCCGGCACCGGGCGGACGCGAAGTCCGCGCTGATCACGCTGGTCGAGCACGCGCTGATGGCGCGGCTGCGGTAGCCGACAAGTCGACAGTCGTCTACGGCAGTTGCCGTAGCCGCCACGGAGCCGGTTGTGTCCTGCGACACGGCCGGCTCCGGTGTTCATAACGTTTCGGCAGAGGAATCGCCGGGCACGGCCACGCGTCGCGCACATCTGGTCTCACTGCGCTCACGAAAGACCCGGCATTTGGCGCCCCTCGCTCTTTATGACCGTTTTATCTGGGGCTTACCTCACATGTAATCCTGCCGTCACACTGTTTGGAAGAGCGCAGGTCGTCATGCTGGAATGCCAGAACTGCCCAATGGTCGAAGACGTACTCCCGTGCCATGCGTACTCCATGGCGTAGTGGGCTCTGATACACAGCGGCACGAGCTAGGTGCCGACCGCCGAGAGGTTGTTGGTCGAGTGAGGCGAAGCAAGAACAGTCCCGAGCCGTCGGCCCGGGGCAACTTCACCCCGCCGCCGCGTACAGCGGCGCCCGCCCCCGTGCCCGGTCCGCAGCCCAAGGCCGCCCCCGCCCCCAGCGGCGGGCGCATGTCGCCGCGCAACTGGCGGGTGGCGACCCGCCTCAACGCCATCCTTCTCATACCCGTGCTGGTCGGCCTGGTCATGGGCGGCTTCCAGGTGAAGGGCTCGATCGACACCTGGCAGGACGCCGAGGACGCCGAGAACACCGCGAAGCTGGTCCAGGCGTCCCTCACCTACGCCAACGCCCTCTACAACGAGCGGGACGTCTCCGCCGCCCCGCTGCTCCAGGGCAAGGACGACGACGAGACCGTCACCAAGGCCCGAGCCGCCTCCGACCAGGCCGCCGACGACTTCGACGCCGCGGCGCGGAACATGCCCGCCAAGGCCGGCCTGGAGCGCCGGCTGAAGCAGTTCCGGGACGTCGAGCCGGGGCTCCAGACGCTGCGCACCACCGCCTACACCGACAAGCTCAAGGGCGTGGAGACCGAGGAGGGGTACGTCGGCGTCGCCCACCCGCTGATGGAGTTCGCCAACGAACTCGGTCTGGGCACCGGCAACATCACCTCCTACGGCCGGACCGTCTACGCCATCTCGCTGACCAAGGCGTCGCTGTCGCTGGAGCGCTCCATCGGCATGCACATGCTGACCAAGCCGGGCCCGGAGCCCAGCCATCTGGCCAGTCAGCGCGTCGCCCTGTCCTCCTACGCCTACCTGGAGGGCATCGCCGTAGAGGAGTACATCGGCGGCGGCACCGAGGCGGACGCCAGGAAGCTGGACGACCTGGAGGCCCAGGTCAAGGCGGACGGCGCGGCGCTGGCCAAGGAGGCCGCGGCCAAGGACCCGGACTACGTGCCGCCGCCGTCCAACCCGACCACGATGGTCTCCGAGCTGGCCCAGCTGGACTCCACCGACGCCAGTGACCGGGCCTCGCTGGCCCAGCAGGGCATCACGCCGGCCAACTGGTGGGCGGTGACCACCCTCAAGTTCGACGCGTACCGCACCATCGAGTCGGACATGGCCGACAAGGCCGTGACCGAGGCGTCCGGCATCGCCGACGACGCCGAGCAGGACGCCTACATCACCGGCGCCATCGTGGTGATCGCGCTGCTCGCGGCGTTCATCCTGGCCGGCATGGTGGCCCGCCAGATGAGCCGCAACATGCGCAGCCTGCGCAACGCCGCCTTCGGCATCGCCGAGCAGCGGCTGCCGATGCTGGTCGACCAGCTCTCGCGTACCGACCCGGGCCGGGTCGACACCCGGGTCTCGCCCATCCCGATCACCACCACCGACGAGATCGGCGAGGTGGCCCGCGCCTTCGACCAGGTGCACCGCGAGGCGGTCCGGCTCGCCTCCGAGCAGGCCCTGCTGCGCGGCAACATCAACGCGATCTTCACCAACCTCTCGCGCCGCAACCAGTCGCTGATCGAGGGCCAGCTGACGGTGATCACCGAGCTGGAGAACAGCGAGGCCGACCCGGACCAGCTGGAGAACCTGTTCCGCCTGGACCACCTCGCCACCCGCATGCGCCGCAACGGCGAGAACCTGCTGGTGCTGGCCGGCGAGGAGCCCGGCCGCCGCTGGGACCAGCCGGTCCCGCTGGTGGACGTGCTGCGGGCCGCCTCCTCCGAGGTGGAGCAGTACGAGCGCGTCGAGCTGTCCGGCGTCCCGGAGGCCGAGATCCACGGCCGCGCGGTCACCGACCTGGTGCACCTGCTCGCCGAGCTGCTCGAGAACGCCACCACGTTCTCCTCACCGCAGACCAAGGTCCGGGTCACCGCGACCCGGCTGCCCGACGGCCGGGTGATGGTCGAGATCCACGACAAGGGCATCGGCCTGACCGCCGAGGACTTCGCGGACATCAACCACAAGCTGGCCAACCCGCCCACCGTGGACGCCGCGATCTCCCAGCGGATGGGCCTGTTCGTGGTCGGCCGGCTCTCCGACCGGCACGGCATCCGGGTCCAGCTGCGCCCCTCCGGCGAGCAGGCCGGCACCACCTCGCTGGTCATGCTCCCGGACGCCATCACGCACGGCGGCGGCGGCGAGACTCCGGAGCGGCGCGACGACTTCACCGTCTCCCAGATCATCCCCGAGCAGCAGTTCCAGGGCGAGAACTTCGCCCCGCAGCAGCAGCCCCCGCGCACCGCCGCTGAGCTGGGCTTCGACGACAGCCGGTACGCGGACGTGCCCGACGACATCCGCGAGCTGGACCCGGTCGGCCGCTCCCTGATGCGCGAGGAGCGGCGCGCCGCGCTGGAGTCCCAGGCCCAGCCCGCCGCCGAGGACCCGTTCACCGGGCAGCCCGGCTACGAGCAGCAGTACGACCAGGGCTACCAGCAGGGTTACGACCAGCAGCAGCCGTACGCCGACCAGCAGCAGACCGCGTACGACGCCCCCCAGCAGCAGGCGTACGACGAGCAGTACTACGCGGCCGACGGCGGCTACCCGCAGACCGCGCAGCCGTCTTCTTATACCGATGCGGGTCTGCCGGAGCGGCCGGTCGCGGGCGGCGGCGCGGCACAGGACGGTTTCACCGGTTTCGAGCAGCAGCGTCCGCAGGACGACTGGCCGCGGCAGGACGGCTACCAGAACGGCTACCCGGCCCAGTACCCTGCGCAGGAGGCGGCCGAGGCCCAGTCCGCACCGGCCGCCGACGTGGACGAAACCGACCGCGTAGGCTTCGACCGGCCGGGACCGGCGCCGTCCGCCGTGCACGACCTGACCGAGGCCGGACTGCCGCGCCGCGGTTCCGCCGGGGGCGGCACGCACCGCGCGGCACCGGAGCCGTCGGCGCCGGGTTCCGCTTCCGTGTTCGGCGGCGACAGCCTCGGCGGTGACCGCGAGAGCCAGAGCGACTGGCGGTCGGCCAACGACGAGCGCTGGCAGCAGGCGTCCCAGCTGAAGAAGCCGAAGGCGGGCGGAGTGACCCCCTCCGGTCTGCCCCGGCGGGTGCCCAAGGCCAACCTGGTCGAGGGCACCGCCGAGTCCACCCCCCAGGGCGGCCCCCAGGTCTCCCGCGCTCCGGAGGATGTCCGGGGCAGGCTGAGCAACCTGCGTCGCGGTGTCGAACGGGGCCGCAACGCGGGCAGTGAAACGAACAACGGCCAGGCCACTGGGTCTCACCACAGTGGTCCTGACAGCACCTACGACCAGGAGCGTTAGTGTGAGCCCGATGAGCCAGGCGGCACAGAACCTGAACTGGTTGATCACCAACTTCGTGGACAACACCCCGGGGGTGTCCCACACCGTGGTGGTCTCCGCCGACGGACTCCTTCTGGCGATGTCCGAAGGTTTCCCGCGCGATCGCGCCGACCAGCTCGCCGCCGTCGCCTCCGGTCTGACCTCGCTGACCGCCGGTGCCTCGCGCATCTTCGAGGGCGGCCATGTGAACCAGACGGTTGTGGAGATGGAGCGGGGATTCCTCTTCATCATGTCCATCTCCGACGGTTCGTCGCTCGCGGTTCTCGCACACCCCGAAGCGGACATCGGTCTCATTGGGTACGAGATGGCCCTGCTGGTCGACCGGGCCGGTACGGTCCTGACGCCGGACCTGCGCGCCGAGCTTCAAGGGAGCCTTCTCAACTAACGGGCAGACGGTGCGTTTTGGCGCCCCGGCACCGTAAGGTTTCGGGACGCGGCTCCACAGTGATGGGTGCCAGGCACAGTCGGAGGAGGAGAAAGTGGCAACACCCCCAGGCGGTCCGTCAGCGGGCAACTGGTCGTACGGCCCCGCACAGGGCCACGGCGACGGTGCGAACCCGTACGGCTTCCCCTCCACGCCCAGCCACCGGCAGCCGTACCCGCCGCAGGGTCCCGGCCCGTCGCCGTACGACCAGCCGCCGGCCCCGCGCATCCAGCCCGTGCAGCCGCAGCGCCGCACCCCCGAGCCCGCGCCCGCCGGGGCGTCGAACAACCCCCTGGTGCGTCCGTACGCCATGACCGGCGGCCGGACCCGCCCGCGCTACCAGCTCGCCATCGAGGCACTGGTGCACACCACCGCGCAGCCGCACCAGATGCAGGGCCAGTTGCCCGAGCATCAGCGGATCTGCCAGCTCTGCCGGGAGATCAAGTCGGTGGCCGAGATCTCGGCCCTGCTGACCATCCCTCTCGGTGTGGCCAGGATTCTCGTCGCCGACTTGGCGGAGGCGGGACTGGTCGCCATCCATCAGCCCGGCGGCGACGAAAGCGCCGGCGGCCAGCCAGACGTGACACTGCTCGAAAGGGTGCTCAGTGGACTTCGCAAGCTCTAGCGGAGGGCCTTCCCGCTCCACCACGTCCGCGAAAATCGTGGTGGCAGGCGGTTTCGGCGTGGGTAAGACCACGTTCGTCGGCGCCGTCTCGGAGATCAATCCGCTGCGCACCGAGGCCGTGATGACATCCGCGTCAGCGGGCATCGACGACCTCACCCACACCGGGGACAAGACGACCACCACGGTCGCCATGGACTTCGGCCGCATCACCCTCGACCAGGACCTGATCCTCTACCTGTTCGGTACGCCCGGCCAGGACCGCTTCTGGTTCATGTGGGACGACCTGGTACGCGGCGCGATCGGCGCGATCGTGCTGGTCGACACCCGCCGGCTGGCCGACTGCTTCCCGGCGGTCGACTACTTCGAGAACAGCGGACTGCCGTTCGTGATCGCGCTGAACGGCTTCGACGGGCAGCAGCCGTACAACCCGGACGAGGTCCGCGAGGCGCTCCAGATCGGCCCGGACACCCCGATCATCACCACCGACGCCCGGCACCGGGCCGACGCCAAGTCCGCGCTGATCACGCTGGTCGAGCACGCGCTGATGGCGCGCCTGCGCTAGCGATCGGCACGCATCACTTGCGGCCCTCGTTCCTCCTGTGGGAGGGATGGGGGCCGTACGTCGTGGTGTCGTGGTGGGGGAACTGGGATGAGCGCAGAGGCGGCCGCGCTGCGGCTGGGGACGACCGTGGCGAGCACGGCGGCACAGATCTGGCTCGGCGGAAAGCGGCGGGCGCAGGAACGCGACCTGCCGATCGAGGAACTGGCCCGGGTGCGGGTGCCCGGGGTGAAGTTCTCTCGGAGCGTGAAGCGGCAGTTCGAGCAGATCGCCGACGCGGTGTTCGACCGGCTGGAACCGTTCCTGGAGCATGAGTTCCGGGCGCTGGAGGAGGCCGGGCGGCAGGCGGTGATCGACGCGGTCTGCGACACGTTCGCGGCGGCCGACCTCTCGGACGAGGCACTGCTGGCCGCCGACGCCCAGCCCGCCGAGCTGATCCGGCGGATCACCCGGGCGGTAAGCGCCCCGATCGGTCTCGGCGAGGCGGAGGGCAGCCTGTACGAGCGGCTCTTCACCGAGTGCGTCGAGTACTACGTGCGGATCGTGCGCAGCCTGCCGGTCTTCGAGGAACGCGCGGCGGCCGAACTGCTGGTCCGCACCTCCACCCTGGGCGGCGAGGTGGCCCGCATCCTCGAACGGCTCCCCGACCGCGCCCTGTTCGCCCCGGACGGCACGGACCAGGACACCGCGTTCCGGCGCCGGTACCTGGAGCTGGTCAGCGAGAGCCTCGACGAGGTCGAGCTGTTCCGCCGCGCCTCCGACCGCGCGGCGGCGCAGGTGAGGCTGTCGGTGGCGTACGTCAGTCTGCGCGCCACCGGCGACGACACGGCATGGCGGCGCACCGCCCCCGCACTGCCCCGGCTGCGGGCCGACATGAGCGACTGGGAGGAGACGCCGGGCGGCGAGGGCTCCGGGATGCGGGTGGAGTCCGCGCTCCGGGGCTCGGCCCGGGTGCTGCTGCGCGGCGAGGCCGGCTCCGGCAAGACCACCCTGCTGCGCTGGCTGGCCGTCACGGCGGCCCGCGGCGCCTTCACCGGCGAACTGGCCGACTGGAACGGGCTCACCCCGGTAGTCGTCAAGCTGCGCGAGTACAGCGGCCGCCCGCTGCCCGCGCCGGAGGCGATGCTCGACGGGGTGGCCGCGCCGCTCACCGGGATCATGCCCAGGGGCTGGGTGGAGCGGCAACTCGACAGCGGCCGGACCCTGCTGCTGATCGACGGGGTGGACGAACTGCTCGACCGGGAGCGCCGGGCGGTGCGGGACTGGCTGCGCCGGCTGCTGTCGGCGTACCCCGAGGTGCGGGCCGTCATCACCTCCCGGCCCGCCGCGGCCGGCGCGGACTGGCTGCGGCGCGAGGACTTCACCGCGCTGCACCTGGACCGGATGACCCCGCCGGACCTGACCGCGTTCGTCCGGCAGTGGCACCAGGCGGTACGCGAACTGGGCGAGGAACTGCCGTGCCCGGTGGAGGACCTCCCGCAGTACGAGCAGTCGCTGCTGGCGAGCCTGAAGGACCGGGCGCACCTCCAGTCGCTGGCGGGCACCCCGCTGCTGGCCGCGATGCTGTGCGCGATGCACCTGAACCGGGGGCGGCACCTGCCGCGGGACCGGATGGAGCTGTACCGCAGCGCGCTGCACACGCTGGTCCACGACCGGGACGCGGACCGCAACGTACCCAGCGCGATGGACAGCGCGCTGAGCCTCGGCGACAAACTGATCCTGCTGCGCGACCTGGCCTGGCGGCTGTCGGACAACAACCGCAGCGAGATCGCCCTGGAGCAGGCCGCCGTGCACGTCGGGGCCAAGCTCAGGGCGATGCGGCACCTGGACCCGCTCGACGGTGAGCAGGTCCTGCGCCGGCTACGGGACCGCTCCGGAGTGCTGCGCTCCCCCGCGCAAGGACGACTGGACTTCGTACACCGCACCTTCCAGGAGTACCTCGCCGCCGAGGAGGCCGCCCAGGAGGACCGGATGGGCAACCTGGTCGGGCGGGCCCACCTGGACCTGTGGCGGGAGACGGTCATCATGGCGGCCGGCCACGCCAACGCCCGGCAGCGGGAGGAACTGCTCGGCGGCATCCTGGACCGGGCGGAGACCGAACCCCGCCACGCGCGTGCGCTGCGGCTGGTGGCGGCGGCTTGTCAGGAGACGCTCCCGGAGGTCTCCGACGAGTTGGCCGCCCGGCTGGACACGGCGGTGGCCGCCCTGCTCCCGGCCCGCCGGGCGACCGACCCGGCCGCGCTGGCGGCGGTGGGACCGAGCCTGCTGCGGTGGCTGCCGCGGTCGGGGGCGGGGCTGTCGGAGAAGGCGGCGGCTTACACCGTGGAGACGGCGGCTTTGATCGGCGGCGAGGACGCGTTGGGGGTGTTGGAGGGGTTCACGGGGGACGGGCGGGACCGGGTGGTCGAGGCTCTTATCGACGCGTGGGGATATTTCGAGGCCGTTGGGTACGCCGATCGGGTGCTGTCTCGACTGCCGCTCAGCCACTACACCGTCACGCTCACTCATTCCGCCCAGTGGCGGGCCGTCACCGGGCTGGCATCGGTGACCGGGCTGAGCGTCAGGTATCCCTTCACCCGGTTCACCGCCGTGGGCGAAGTACCGTCCCTGGTCGACCTGCGGCTGCACGAGTTGCGCGGCGAGGTCGACCTGCGGGCGCTGCGGCATTTGCCTGGGCTCATGTACGCGCTTCTGATGGGCGACAACATGACGCTGCGCCACCTCGATGTGCTCGCCGACCTGGAGCACCTGAGGCTGCTGTACCTCGGCGTGCGCGGCACGTCCTCTCTCGACGGCCTGCGTCTTGGACCAGACATGGTGCGTCTCGTCCTGTGGAACGTCACCAAGACCACGGACCTGGCCGCGCTCGGGGGCTGCGCCCACTTGGAGCACCTCCAAGTGGTGGCCGACGAGATCTGCCTGCCCAGAAATCTGAGCGCGGCGATGTCACTGCCCGGCCTGGACCTGTCCCTGCACGACGTCGACATCGCCGCCTGGCTGTCGTCCCCCGACTTCGTACCGCCGAAGGTGCGGCGGCTCAAGCTGTACGACTGTGTACTGCCGGAAGACCCCGGCGCCGTGGACTTCCCCGGCGTCGAGGTCACCGTCGTCTGAGCCCGGCGCTACCGCCAGCTGTGCGGCGCCCGGAACCCCGGTTCCCGCTCCAGGCGGCGCCAGCCCGCGCGGACGCTGCCGCCTCGGGCCGGGGCGATCTCGGCGGGGCGGGCGGCGGCGCGGGCCATCAGGACCGCCGTGATGGCGGCGACTTCCTCGGGCTCGGCGTGGCCCTTCTCGACACGGATGTCAGGCATGGACATACGACAGACTCCTCGGGGTCACTGCGGGGGGTTGCCGTGCTTGCGCGAGGGCAGGTCGGCGTGCTTGGTCTGGAGCATGGCCAGGGAGCTGATGAGCACCTCGCGGGTCTCGGCCGGGTCGATGACGTCGTCGACCAGGCCGCGCTCGGCCGCGTAGTACGGGTGCATCAGCTCGGCCTTGTACTCCTTGACCATCTTCTGCCGCGTGGCCTCGGGGTCCTCGGCCGCGGCGATCTGCCGCCGGAAGATGACGCCCGCGGCGCCCTCCGCGCCCATCACGGCGATCTCGTTGGTCGGCCAGGCGTAGGTGAGGTCCGCTCCGATGGACTGACTGTCCATGACGATGTACGCACCTCCGTACGCCTTGCGCAGGATCAGGGAGATCCGCGGCACGGTCGCGTTGCAGTACGCGTAGAGCAGCTTCGCTCCGTGCCGGATGATCCCGCCGTGCTCCTGGTCGACGCCCGGCAGGAACCCGGGGACGTCCAGGAGGGTGACGATCGGGATGTTAAAAGCGTCACACATCTGGACAAAGCGCGCAGCTTTTTCGCTGGCCTCGATGTCCAGGACACCCGCGAGGGCCTGCGGCTGATTGGCGACGATGCCGACGACCTGGCCGTCGAAGCGGGCCAGCGCGCAGATGATGTTGCGGGCCCAGCGCTCGTGGACCTCGAGGTAGTCGCCGTCGTCGACGAGCTCCTCGATGACCTTGGCCATGTCGTACGGGCGGTTGCCGTCGGCCGGGACCAGGTCGAGGAGGACGTCGGAGCGGCGGTCGACCGGGTCCGAGGACTCGGCGCGCGGCGGGTTCTCCCGGTTGTTCTGGGGCAGCAGCGACAGCAGGTAACGGACCTCGGCGAGGCAGGTCTCCTCGTCGTCGTAGGCGAAGTGGCAGACCCCGCTCGTCTCGGCGTGCACGTCGGCGCCGCCCAGGCCGTTCTGGGTGATCTCCTCGCCGGTGACCGCCTTGACCACGTCCGGGCCGGTGATGAACATCTGGGACGTCTCGCGGACCATGAACACGAAGTCCGTCAGGGCGGGGCTGTAGGCCGCGCCGCCCGCGCACGGGCCGAGCATCACGCTGATCTGCGGGATGACCCCGGACGCCTTGGTGTTGCGCTGGAAGATGCCGCCGTACCCGGCGAGGGCGGAGACGCCCTCCTGGATCCGGGCGCCCGCGCCGTCGTTCAGGGAGACCAGCGGGGCGCCGGCCGCGATGGCCATGTCCATGATCTTGTGGATCTTGGTGGCGTGCGCCTCGCCGAGCGCGCCGCCGAAGATCCGGAAGTCGTGCGCGTAGACGAAGACCGTGCGGCCCTCGACCGTCCCCCAGCCGGTGATCACACCGTCGGTGTGCGGCTTCTTGGCCTCCAGGCCGAACCCGGTGGCCCGGTGCCGGCGCAGTTGCTCGACCTCCCGGAACGTACCGGGGTCCAGCAGGAGTTCGATCCGCTCCCGCGCGGTCAGCTTGCCCTTGGCGTGCTGCGCCGCCGTGGCCTTCTCGCTCGGTCCGGCCAGCGCCCGCGCACGGATCTCGTGCAGCTCGGCGACCCGCCCGCGCGCGTCCGCAGGCTCGCCCGTCGACTCACCCGGCGCCTCATCCAAAACGGTCATGTAGCGACCTTACGAAGCCGACCAAGGAAAGCACGCCGTCGACTCCGTACAGTCTCCGGCGGGTTTTCCTGGTACACCTGAACAGAACCATCGCGGTATGCAGCCGTTTCGACTGCTCAGAGGGTCCGCTCGTTGTAGGGGTCGCACAAAGCCGTCAGCTGAGAGTCACCTCACATTCATGCGTGGCGCATACCGTCCCCGGAGTGACGCGCAGCCGCAGCCGGCGGCCCGTGGCCAGGATCTCGACCGTCTCGTCGGCCCGGACCGGCGCGCCCACCGGGTGGTCCCAGGTGATCTCCAGCGGCCGTCCCGTCCGGGGCGGCTCACTGATGTGCAGCGTGGCGGTCCGGCCCCGGCGGCGGACCAGCACACTGGCCCCGCCGCTCGCGCCGAGCGGCCCCACAACACCGGCCCGCCAGAAGACGGCGGCCGTCAGACCCAGCGCGGGCACCCGCACCGCCTGCCGGTCCCGGTCGTTGGCGAGAACCGACAGCCGGCTCCGGTCGGCGGCACGCCGGACGACAGCCGTCCGCGACGCCCCCGGCAGCACCGCGTAGGCGTACGTCGCGTCGGCCGGGTCGGTGCCGTGGTCCAGCCAGAGGGTCTCCCAGCGCCGGGTGCGGCGCTCGGCGGAGCCGGTGGCGTTGATGTCGGACCAGGCGCCGGTGCGGTCCTCGCGCAGGGTGTGCAGCGCGGCGCCGTCCAGCACGATCCAGCCGCCGTGGCCGTCCAGGTGCGCCCAGTCGGCGCCCCGGGTGAGGGCCGCCGACCCGCCCTCCCCCAGGTTCCGGTTGTCGACGACCGTCTCGACCGGCACGCCGTCCGCGCAGCCGATCCCGGCCCCCAGACACACCACGGCGTCGTCGACGAAGACCCAGCACTTGCGCGCCTGAAGCGACGACCCGAGCCCCTTCAGATGCTGCCCGACCACCGCGTACTCGCCGTCCGTCGTCCCGCCGACCCAGCGCACGTCGGGCTTGGGCTCGCCCCACTCGCCGCCCGCCCGGTCGGCCAGCCGGCGGGTGGAGACGGTCGTACCGGGGAGCCGGTACCAATCCACGGTCGGCCAGTACCAGTCGGTGTACTGGTCCCCGTGCCGCCCGGCCGGCCACCAGGCCAGCCACCCGGCCCCGGTGTGCCAGCCGCGCGGGTGCTCGCCGTTGCCGCACTCGTAGTGGGCGATGCGGTCACTGGCCATGGACAGGGCGGCGGTGAAGCCGGGCCGGCGGTGGACGGCCCGGTCCATCGCCGCGAACAGCCGGTGCCCGACCGGCTCGGGCGCCGCCGCGACCGGCGCCTCGGCGACGGCCCGCAGCCGCGCCAGCTCAGCCACCCCGAACTGCGGAGCCGTAAGAACGGGAGACACGGCGTCCCGCTCGATCCATCCCTTGATCCGCGCGTACCAGCGCTCCCGCTCCGCCGCGCTCGCGCCACTCGCCAGGACCGCGATCGCGGCGATGAGCTGCTGCCCGTGGTAGTGATCACCGCGCAGCACGCTCCCACCCCCCTTGGCCAGTCCCCGGCTGACGGCCCGCCCGCTGACGCAGTCCATGACCAGCCCGTCCAGGATCAGCGGCGCGTAGGCGTGCTCGACGCTGTCGAAGACGATCTGCCGGTTCGGATCGGTCACCTCCCACTCGGACCCGGCCAGCAGCGCGAACAGCCGCCCGAGCCCGTCGAGCATGACCTGGCCGTACGTCCCCGAGTACGCGACCCAGGTGTGCTGCACGAACGACCCGTCGGCGTAGAGCCCGTCGCCCTCGGTGACGTACGGGAAGACCGGGGAGAGGGCGTCGCGGGCCAGGGCGATCTTCTGCGGGGCCCGGCCGAGGACGCCGCGCAGGGCGACCGAACGGCACAGGTCGACGCGGTTGGCCCCGGTGGACGTCCCCGTGTACGCCGTGAGCGCCGTGTCCGGAATGAAGTGGTCGACGGCCGCGCAGGCGGCGGCGATCCGGTCGGCGCCCAGCTGGTCGTACAGGGCGGCGGTGATGTCGGTGAGGAGGCGGGAGCTGCCGATCTGCCAGTCCCACCAGTTGCCGTAGGGGGTGGTGCCGGGGTGGTAGACGGTGGCGGCGAGGTGGTCGAGGCCACGCAGAAGGTCGGCGAGGAGGGTCTCGTCGCCGGTGCAGCCGGTGCCGGGCTGGGCGTACGCCTGGGTCATCGTCCACAGCCGGCCGTAGCTGGTGGTCACCCCGGCGGACGGGTCGAAGGGAACGCCCGGCCACAGCGAGCTGGCCGTCGGCGCCATCGCCGCCCGGTGGGCGCGGGCCGTCGCGCCGGTGCGGGCGAGGCGGGTGGCGTACGGCTCGGCGGCGGGGTCGTAGCCGGAGCCGAGGGAGAGGTCGAGCCAGCGTCGGCGCAGGACGTCGTAGGAGTCCTCCGCGGCGCGGGCGCGGACGGGAAGCGCCGGGGTCAGAAGGGCGGCCAGAGCGGCGGCGAACAGCACGGAACGACGGGACGACGACAAGGTCATGCTCATGCCGTCTACCACGTATGCGCCGGCCGGGAAAGGACCCGCCCGCCCCTGTCAGCCGAAGCGGTGCGGCAGTCGGCGGCCCGTCGTCACCGGCGGCACACACGGACACTCCCTCGAACACGTCGGCGAATCACCCGCCTCGGGACGCCACCGGGTGCGCCAGGCGGCGTACCCGGCGGGCCCGCGCGGTGACCTCCCACCCCGGCACGGGAATACGGTCCCAGTGCTCCGCGACCGACCCTTGCGAATGATGTTGAACCTTGTACGGAATAGGTCTACGGTCGTTCCCGTTGAACTTCATTGAACATTCAACCAAAGGAGATCCGCCATGAGCACCACCCCCGAGCCGACCGCCCTCACCGGTGACTACACCCTGGACCCGGCGCACACCACGATCGGCTTCGTGGCCCGGCACGCCATGGTGACCAACGTCAAGGGACAGTTCCGCGACTTCAGCGGCACCCTGCACCTGGACGGCTCCGACCCGGTCAAATCCACCGCCACCCTGGACGTGGTGATGCAGAGCATCGACACCGGCAACGCCGACCGCGACGGCCACCTCAAGAGCGCCGACTTCTTCAAGACCGACGAGTACCCGACGATGACCTTCCGCTCCACCTCGGCGGAGTCCCTCGGCGGCGACGACTACCGCGTCACCGGCGACCTGACGATCCTCGGCACCACCAAACAGCTCAGCATCGACCTGGAGTTCAACGGCGCCGCGAAGGACCCGTTCGGCAACGACCGGGTCGGCTTCGAGGGCAAGGCCGAGATCAAGCGCTCGGAGTGGGGCCTGACCTGGAACGCCGCGCTGGAGACCGGCGGCGTGCTGGTCTCCGACAAGATCAAGCTGGTCTTCGACATCTCGGCGATCAAGAACGCCTGACGCCACCGCCGAGCAGCTCCCGGGCCTGTTCACGGGCGACCCCGAACGGGTCCGGGAACACCCCCATCCCATGCGCCACGAGCGCCCCTTCATGCAGCAGCATCAACACCCGCCCCACCCCCTCCTCCCCCGCCAGCCGGACGAACAGCTCCAGCATCCACGCCTTCTGCGCGGCGATGACCGCGTACGCCGGATGCCCCGGATCACTGATCTCGGCGTGCGCGTTGATCATCGCGCACCCCTTGGCCCCATGCTCCCCGGCCCACTCCCGCGAGGCGTCGAACACGGCGAGCACCCCGGGCTCCGCCTGCTCCAGACAGGCATCCAGGAACGCCCGCCACCGCTCGTCCCGCCCGGCGAGATACTCCACGACGACCTGCTCCTTCGACCCGAACCGGTCGTAGATCGTCTTCTTCGTCACCCCCGCCTCGGCCGCGATCAGATCCACCCCCACGGCGTGAATCCCGTGCGCGTAGAACAGCCGCTCGGCGGCCTCCAGCACGCGACGCGCGGCCGGCGTCATCCGCACCCGCTCCACCTTCTCTCCCATGTCCCCACTGTATACCGATCTGTATAGTGACACCCGAGGACGACAGTAAACCGATCTGTCTACTAAGGGTGATCCACATGACCGCCGTACTCCTCCCGGTCGCGTTCGTCGTCTGCTGGAGTTCCGGCTTCATCGGCGCCAAGCTCGGCGCGGGCACGGCACCCGCGACGACCCTGCTGATGTGGCGCTTCCTGCCATTGGCCGTGGCCCTGCTGGCCGTGTCCTGGACGTCGGTCCGGCGCGGCCTGACGGCCCGGGACATCGGCCGGCAGACACTGATCGGCGCGCTATCCCAGAGCGGCTACCTGCTCAGCGTCTACTACGCCATCCAGCTCGGCGTCGCCAGCGGCACGACCGCCCTCATCGACGGCGTCCAGCCCCTCGTGGCCGGCGCGCTCGCGGGCCCGCTGCTGCGGCAGTACGTCTCCCGGCGCCAGTGGCTCGGCCTGGGCCTGGGCCTGGCCGGCGTCGCGACGGTCACCCTGGCGGACGCCGGGGCGGCGGGCACGGACGTCGCCTGGTGGGCGTACCTCATCCCCTTCCTCGGCATGCTGTCCCTGGTCGCGGCGACGTTCCTGGAGGCCCGCGACCGGACTCCGGTCGCTCCCCGTCAGGCGATGACCATCCACTGCACGACCAGCGCGGTGCTGTTCTCCGTGTTCGCCCTGTCAACCGGGGCCGCGACCCCGCCCGCCACCTCCTCCTTCTGGCTGGCGACCGCCTGGCTGGTGATCCTGCCGACCTTCGGCGGCTACGGCCTGTACTGGCTGACCCTGCGCCGCTCCGGGGTCACCGAGGTCAACACCCTGATGTTCCTCATGGCCCCCGTCACAGCCGTCTGGGGCGCCCTGATGTTCGGCGAGCACTTCGGTGTGACCACCGCCGTCGGCCTGGCGATCGGCCTCGCGGCCGTCGTCATCGTCCGTCGCGCCCCGTCTCGAACTCGGCCCACACACTCTTCCCCGGCCTCCGCTCCCCCGTCCCCCACTTGTCAGCGAGCGCGCTGACCAGCAGCAGCCCACGCCCGCACTCGGCCTCCGGCGCGGGGTCGGGCACGCGCACCCGGCCGCCGCCGCTGTCGTGCACCTCGACGCGGAGGACTCCGTCCGGGTGCAGGACGAGAGACAGCGCGAAGCCCCTGCCCGGGGGGACGCCGTGCAGCAGGGCGTTGGTGGCCAGCTCACTGACGCACAGCAGCACGTCGTCGGTGCGTGCGTGGAGGTCCCAGTCGGCGAGGGCGGCGCGGGTGTATTCGCGGGCATGCTGCACCGACCTGCGGTCGCGGCGGTAGAACGCCCAGCGGGTGTGGGGGGCTTGGGATTCCGGGTTCATACGGCCAGTGTCACCGTCGGTCACTAGTGTTTGGCAGTGAGTGAGTTCGTAACGCTCGTCCCTACCACTCCGCTACGAGGAGGCTCCGCCGTGCGCGAGAAGTCCAAGAAGGTCAGCTCCTGGCAGGCGGTCGGGGCCCTGGTCGCCCACTACCGCAAGCAGCTCCGCCTGACGCAGGAACAGTTCGCCGAGATGGTCAGCCTTCATGTGGACACGGTGCGGTCCATCGAGCAGGGGCGGTTGGCTCTTCAGCCGGACCGGGCCGAGCAGTTCGATGAGTTGTTGGGCACGGGCGGGGCGTTGACCATCCTGGTAAAGAAGATGCCGGTACGGGAACGGATCGTTCAATTTGCCCAGGGCCTGGTCGATCACGAGCAGGAGGCGGTGGGCATCCTGTCGTACGAGACTCAGGTGATTCCCGGTCAGTTGCAGACCAAGGACTACTGCCGAGCCATCTTCGACTACCGCTACCCGGCCATCGAGAGCGAAGCAGCCGAGCAATGGGTGAACGCTCGAATGGAACGGCAGCTGATCTGGCAACGGGACCGCCCGCCCGTGGGGCACTTCATCCTGGAGGAGAGCATTCTGCGACGCGAGGTCGGCGGCCCGGAGGTGATGCGGCAGCAGATCCAACAGCTACTGAAGTTCACCGAGCCCGTCCACATGAGCTTGCAGATCATGCCCATGGACCGGACACCGCACGCAAGCCTCGGTGGGCCCATGTTGCTGCTGGAGACACCCGACCATGAGCGACTGGTCTATCTGGAGGTGCAACGCGCCAGCTTCCTCGTCGAAGATCCCGATGAGATCAGCGGCTATCACCACAAGTATGGAATGCTGCGATCTCAGGCCCTCTCACCCGACGAGAGCGCGCATCTCTTGAACGGATCGCTAGGAGAGTCGTGAGCACCGCACTGACTTGGGTCAAGTCCAGCTACAGCAGCAGCGAGGGCGGCAACTGCGTAGAGGTAGCCACTCATCCCGCCGCCATCCACATCCGCGACTCGAAAAACCCCGGCGGGCCGATAGTCACCGTCTCCCCCACCGCCTGGGCCGATTTCCTGGGTGATAGGCCGGAGCATCTGTCGTGAGCACCGCACTGTGGTTCAAGTCCAGCCACAGCGGAAGCCAGGGTGGCGACTGCGTTGAACTCGCCTACGTCTGGAGCAGGTCCACGTACAGCGGCAGCGAGGGCGGCGACTGCGTCGAGGTGGCCGCCCATCCCGCCGCCATCCACGTCCGCGACTCCAAGAACCCCGGCGGGCCGATAGTCACCGTCTCCCCTGCCGCCTGGGGCGGGTTTCTCGGTGATCGGCCGCGGTCGGCTCGTTTGAGCGCGCCGTGAGCATCTGAACCCGAAGTGCTCACGCGCCACAGCAGACCGTTAGCCGCCGAACCGGCCCGGCGTGCATGCGAGGCGCCGTCGCGCACCCCGCACGCCGGGTGAGTGCTCGGTCCGCCGAAGGGGCCGCGTCCCTGGGCCCCCGTTTCCCCGGGGCCGCCCGCTCGCTTCCGACCCGTGCTGGAGCGGCCCGAGTCAAGGGTGGCCCGCAGGGCCATCGCCGCAGGCGACGCGACCGCAGGGAGCGCCCTTTGCTCGGGGCGCGGAAGCACGACACTGGCCAAGAAGCGGGCGGCCCCGACCACCCCCGGCACTCCCTCAGAAGCCGCCACCGAAGTCCCCGCCCCCACCGAAGTTGCCGCCACCTCCACCCCCGAAGTCCCCTCCGCCGAACCCGCCCCCGAAGTCGTCGGAGTTGAAGTCCGCCCCGGAGACATCACCGCCCGCATACCCGCCCCCGAAGTCGCCGTACCCGGCCCCATAGTCAGCGGCGTAGGCCGGCCCCGCCATCACACTCCCCAGCATCGTCCCGACCAGCAACCCCGGCAGAATCCCGCCACCGAAGTAACCGCCCGCCCACGGCCCGTACGCCGGCCCCGCCTCCCAGTACGGCCGCCGCCCACCCGCCGTATCCACCTCACGCACCACCGGCTCAAGACCGTCCGCCAGCCGAGCCCGGTCCGCCGCACACACCGGCACCTCCCGCGTCGCCCCACCCACCGGCGTCCACGCCACGTCCGCCACCGAAGGCCCGTGCCGGGGATCGAAGAAGCACGGCGGCCGGCGATCCGGCAGCGGCTGCCCCTCCCGCCGCGCCGCGAGCACCGCCAGCGCGAACCGCCCGTCCTCCACCGCCTGCGTCACCGCCCGCACATCCTCCGGCCGGCGCGCCCCGGCCATCAGCGCCTTCGACCGGTCGTACGCGTCCAGTGCCCGCTCGTAATCCGCTCGCATCGCGTCGTCCGCGCCCGGCTCCCCCGGCCGGAAGTCCAGCCGGTCCAGTTCCTCCCCGAACGCGGTGATGTCCTCGTCCACCACCACCCGCAGCTTCTCCAGCGCGGCCCGCTGCTCCTCCTCGTGCCGCCGCCGGTTCCGCCGGGACAGCGCGTACACACCGGCCCCACCCACGACCACCACCGCACCCGTGGCGATCAGTCCGCCCACCGGCACACCGTCGCCCGAGCCGTCGCTCCAGCCGCTCGGCGCCGCACCGCCCGTGTTCCGCAGCGCGTCGTCCACGAAGTCGTTCAACTGGGCCTTGGTGTCCCCCGCGCCCTGCACGGCCGACACCAGGTTCGCCACACCCTGCCGGCTCATCACACTGCTGTCGGCCCGCGCGTCGAAGCGGTCGCCCAACCGGATCCCGTACAGCCCGGTCACACCCGTCTCGGTGCGCAGGTTCTGGAAGAGATCCGTCGTCGGCTGATCAGCGGGCAGCACCGCGACGAAGACCGGCTTGTCCGCGTCCTCGATCTTGTCGGCCAGCGCGTCCGCGTCCGCCTTCGACAACTGATCGGATGCGGCCGGATCCACGTACACCGGGCTCTCCCGCAGCCCCTCTGCGATCTCCGACACATCCGTCGCCGCATGCGCCCCGGAGGCACCAGCCACCAGGACCGCCATCACCGCGGCGACCGGCACGATCAGAAGACGGACGAGCATGCGCACCAGTGCGAGCCTCATACGTTCGAAAGTACCTTAAAAACCACCCCAAACGGAACAGAAGGTACGTCGGCCCCGGCAGAAAACCCCGCCGGGGCCGACCAGCCATCCGAGCCTCTCCGGAGCCTCACGCAGCCCGGTACGCCACCAACAGCTTCGCGACCGCCGCACCGTACTTCCTGCTCACCGCCAGGTGATCAGCCTCCGCGAACGGCCCGGCCACCGCCGGAACGATCCGCTCCCCCACCTCCCGCTGCACGATCAGCCGCGCCTTGGTGACCACCGCACGCCCCGCCGCATCGGCCCCGGCCCGTTCGGCGGCCCGCGCGGCGACACCCAGCGCCCGCAACGTCGCCGCACCACCCTCCGGCACCCGCGTCAGCGTGGTCAGCCCCCACCCGTACGGGAACTGCGGGTCGTACGCCGCGTCACCGACGTTGATCGGCAACTGCGCCTCCGACTTCGGCCAGGTCACCGGCAACTGCCCGGTGAACGCCCGCTTGCCGTACAGCACGTCGGCCACCCCGTCACCCTCCGTGCCCGGCAGCCAGGACGCGACCAGCGCGTCGATCCCCCCGAGCCGGTCGCCCACCAGCTGCGGACGCCCGGAGACGACCAGCACCGCGCACTTCATGGCCGCGCACACCTTGTCCACCGCCGCCTGGTCCGCGGCCGACAGCTCCAGGTCATGGCCGTTGCCCACATCCCCGGCACCCTCCGCGTAGGGCGTCTCACCGACCACGACCACCCCCACGTCGTAGCCGCCGACCGACGCCGACGCGTCCGCGGAGTACGTGACGTCACCACCGGCCCGCCGCATCCCCTCCAACACCGTCGTACCGTCCGTGATCTCCCCGGACGACCCCTGCCAGCTGATGGTCCAGCCCCCGGCCTGGTTGCCGATGTCGTCGGCGTTCGATCCGGCGACGTAGACCTTCTGGTTCTTCTTCAGCGGGAGCACCCCGCCGGCGTTCTTCAGCAGCACCTGCGACTCGGCCACCGCCTTCCGGGCCACCGCCCGGTGCTCCGCCGAACCGATGTCCGCGACGCCGTCCGGGTCGGCGTACGGCTTCTCGAACAGTCCCAGCTTGAACTTCTGGGTCAGAATCCGGGCGACGGCGTCATCGATCCGCTCCTCGCTCACCCTCCCCGCCTCGGCCTCGTCGACCAGCGTCCCGGCGAACTCCTTGTAGCTGTACGGCACCATCATCATGTCGACGCCCGCGTTGACCGACGTACGGACCTGGGCGCCGAAGTCACCGGGGAGCTGGTACACCGCGTCCCAGTCGCTGATCACGAACCCGTCGAAGCCCATCCGCCCCTTGAGCACCCCGTTGATCATGTCGGCGCGGGCGTGCATCTTCACCGGGCCCTGCCCGTCCCCGGCGATGTCGAGCGAGGAGAACGACGGCATGACCGAGCCGACGCCCCGGTCGACGGCGCCCTGGTACGGCGAGAGGTGCACCGCCTCCAGCTCCTGCCGGGTCACCTCGGTGACACCCTGGTCGACGGTGTACGTACCGGTGGTCGACGACCCGTAGGTCGTCCCGCCGTCCCCGACGAAGTGCTTCGCGGTCGCCAGCACCTGGTCGGACCGGTCCAGGTCCCGGCCATCGGCGCGGCCCTGCAACCCCTGGATCACCGTCTCCAGCGACTCCACCAGCGCCGGGTCCTCGCCGAACGACTCGTACGTCCGCCCCCACCGCTCGTCGCGCGCGACGCACAGACAGGGCGCGAAGGTCCACGGGACACCCGTCGCCCGGGTCTCCGCGGCGGTCACCTCCCCGGTGCGCCGCACCAGTTCGGCGTCCCGGGTCGCGCCCAGCCCGATGTTGTGCGGCATCAGCGTCGCACCGGCCAGGTTGTTGTGCCCGTGGACCGCGTCCACGCCGTAGATCAGCGGGATCTGGAGCCGCGTGGCGCGCGTCCGCGACTGGAAGGAGTCGATCATCGCGGCCCACGCCTCGGCCGTGTTCGGCGTCGGCGTCGAACCGCCGCCGGACAGCAACGAGCCGAGCCCGTACGACGCGACGTCACCGGGCACGGTCATGGCACCGCGCTCGGCCTGCGTCATCTGCCCGGCCTTCTCCGCCAACGTCATCCGGGAGACCAGATCCGCGACCCGCTTCTTCACCGGCAGCCGGGTGTCCAGGTACGGCAGCCCGTGCGCGTCCACGACCACCACCGGGTTCTCGGCGGGCGCCTTGGCGCCGGTGACGGTCAGCTTCAGCGGGACCGTCTCGGCCTCCTCGGCCGTACGGTCCTTCAGCGTCTCGACCTGCACCGTGCGGGTGGTGCCGGAGGCGGTGCCGGCCGGGAAGGCGACCGTCCCGCTGACCGGCGTGTAGTCCTTCCCCGCCACCGCACCACCGCCGCCCGCCGTCTCGTAACCGACCGTCACGGGCTCCTCCAGCGGAGCCGAACCCGTCGTCCCGACCGTGATCGCCACCGACGCCGTCCTGCCCTCGGCCACCGAGTACACGGCGGCCCCGGTCGTCACGGACGCCCGCAGCGACTGGTCCGCGCGCCCGTACAGTTCGACGCCGTCCATGGCGAACTCGCCCTTGACGCCCACCGGGAGCGTGACGGCGTACCCCCACACCTCCGTCAGGCCGAGCACCTGGTCGATGCCGCCGACGGGCTGGTAGTCGGCGCGGTAGGTGAAGTCGGAGAACGGGATCTCGATCTGCTGCCAGCCGGTGAAGTCGTCGGCGAAGGACGTGGTCCACAGCTCGGAGGCGTCACCGTTCGCGCCGCCGTCCTTGATCTCGAAGGCGACCCGCTTGCCGCTGCCGTGCCCCTCCCACCAGAACCGGACGCCCTGGTGGGCGGACCAGTCGTGGGCGGGCCCGGCGTTCGCGTACTGGTGCGTGAAGCCGCCGTAGCCGCTGATGTCGTAGGTGCCGGCGAGCACCTTGTCCCCTTCGGGGGCGTCGGCGCGGTCGGCCAGCGACAGGGTGGGCGGGTCGTCGCTGTCGCCGCCCCAGGTGGAGAGGCCCTCGGCGGGCGGGGCGGCGAACGGCACCTCGCCCTCGAAGCGGTCGACGGCGACCGGGGCGGGGTCGTCGGCCGCGGGGTCGTCGGCCGCGGCGGCGCCGGCGGCGGTGAGCGGAATCAGTCCGGTGAGCAGGGTGGCGCAGACGAGCAGGGCGGTTCTTCGCATGGAACGTCCCTCGACTCTCGTAAGCCGACCTCAGACTTATCTTGAGCCGTGAGTTAACTAACGCCCCGCACCCCAGTCAAGACATCCCGCAGGCGGCGCCCGTCCGGACGGGCGCCGCTCACCGGACACCTCACTCGGCCGGCGTCACCCCGGCCCGCAGCAGCCCGTACGTGTACGCGTCCTCCAGCGCCTGCCAGGACGCGGCGATGACGTTCTCCGCGACGCCGACCGTCGACCATTCGCCCGAACCGTCCGAGGTGTTGATCAGGACGCGGGTGGTGGACTGGGTGCCGTGCACGCCCTCCAGGATGCGGACCTTGTAGTCGACCAGGTCCAGCTTGGCGAGCTGCGGGTAGATCCGTTCCAGGGCGACCCGCAGCGCCCGGTCCAGGGCGTTGACCGGGCCGTTGCCCTCCGCCGTGGCGACGATCCGCTCGCCCTTGGCCCACAGCTTCACCGTGGCCTCGTTGGCGTGGGTGCCGTCGGGGCGGTCCTCGACGATCGCCCGCCAGGACTCGACGGAGAAGTACTTCAGCGGGGCGCCCGCCACCTCCGCGCGCAGCAGCAGTTCGAAGGAGGCGTCGGCGGCCTCGTACGTGTAGCCCTTCAGCTCGCGTTCCTTGACCCGCTCCACGACCCGGCCGACCAGTTCGCGGTCGCCGCCGAGGTCGATGCCGAGTTCCTTGCCCTTCAGCTCGATGGAGGCGCGGCCCGCCATGTCGGAGACCAGCATCCGCATGCTGTTGCCGACCAGCGCCGGGTCGGTGTGCTGGTACAGGTCCGGGTCGACCTTGATGGCGGAGGCGTGCAGGCCGGCCTTGTGCGCGAAGGCGGAGACACCGACGTAGGGCTGGTGGGTGGAGGGGGTGAGGTTGACCACCTCGGCGATGGCGTGCGAGATACGGGTGGTCTCGCGGAGCCGGCCCTCGGGGAGCACCTGCTTGCCGTACTTCAGCTCCAGCGCGGCGACGACCGGGAAGAGGTTGGCGTTGCCGACCCGCTCGCCGTAGCCGTTGGCGGTGCACTGCACGTGGGTGGCGCCCGCGTCCACGGCGGCCAGGGTGTTGGCGACCGCGCAGCCGGTGTCGTCCTGGGCGTGGATGCCGAGCCGCGCGCCGGTGTCGGCCAGCACGGTGGCGACCACGGCGCTGATCTGCGCGGGCAGCATGCCGCCGTTGGTGTCGCAGAGGATGACCACGTCGGCGCCGGCTTCGGCGGCGGTGCGCACGACCGCCTTGGCGTACTCGGGGTTGGCCCGGTAGCCGTCGAAGAAGTGCTCGCAGTCGAGGAACACCCGGCGGCCCTGCTCGCGCAGGTGGGAGACGGTGTCGCGGATCATCGCGAGGTTCTCGTCCAGGGTGGTGCGCAGGGCGAGTTCGACGTGCCGGTCGTGCGACTTGGCGACCAGGCAGATCACCTCGGCGCCGGCCTCCAGGAGTGCCTTGACCTGCGGGTCCTCGGACGCCTTGGCGCCGGCCCGGCGGGTGGAGCCGAACGCGACGAGCTGGGCGTGCCGGAAGTCGATCTCCTTCTGCGCGCGGGCGAAGAACTCCGTGTCGCGGGGGTTCGCGCCGGGCCAGCCGCCCTCGATGAAGCCCACGCCGTAGTCGTCCAGGTGCCGTGCGATGGCCAGCTTGTCCGCGACGGTGAGGTTGATGCCCTCGCGCTGCGCGCCGTCGCGCAGGGTGGTGTCGAAGACGTGGAACGAATCGTCGAGCAGCTCGCTGGGTGCGGTCATGATCTTCAGGGCTCCTGTATGGGATCTCGGTCTACCGGAATGACCGGTTCCACCGTCCGTCAATGATCCCCCGCGCTCTCTTCCCGGCTTGGGGTGGGCCAGGAAACAGAAAAACCTCTCGCGGGTGCGAGAGGTCTGCGCGCGGGTCGAGGACGACGGTGTCCGCCCGTACCTGGTCGTACGTGGCGGTCACTGCGGACCGGCGCGCCTGCTGCCAATAATCATGGCGAACGAGAGCACGGGGGCAGTCTGGCACAACCCGCCCCCGTGTTCACCGCCCGTCTCAGGATGCGAGCGCCGCGCCGGTCAGGCGTCCGCGAGCAGGCTCTCGGCCAGGAACTCCCGTACGTGGCCGAGGACGCCCGCCCGGTCGCTGCCGCGCAGGCCGATCGCCACCTGGATGGCGAAACCGTCCAGGAGGGCCCGCAGCCGGGTGGCGAACCGGCCCGGGTCGACGGGCCGGAACTCGCCCCGCGCGACGCCCTCGGCCAGCAGGGCGGCCAGGTCGCGGTGCCAGCCGTCCTCGATGGCGGCCTGCCGGTCGCGGGCGTCGGAGTCGACGGCGGCGCTCTGTGAGCGGTTCCACACCTCCAGCCACAGCGTCCAGTGCGGGTCGCGGTGGCCGGCGGGGACGTACAGCCCGACGTACCCGTCGAGGCGGGCGCGGGCCGGTCCGGGGGCGGCCAGCAGGCGGGCGCGTTCGGCGCCGAGCCGGCCCTCGCTCCACTCCAGGGTGCGCAGCAGCAGTTCGTCCTTGGTGCGGAAGTAGTAGAGGAGGTGGCCGCTGCTCATGCCGACCTCGCGG
The DNA here is from genome assembly GCF_052216785.1 of Streptomyces sp. JW3. Classification (NCBI taxonomy): domain Bacteria; kingdom Bacillati; phylum Actinomycetota; class Actinomycetes; order Kitasatosporales; family Streptomycetaceae; genus Streptomyces; species Streptomyces sp. JW3. The sequence continues at coordinate 27,186 of NZ_JBQOUX010000016.1, forward strand.
CCGAGCGCGGCCATGGTCAGTTTCTCCAGGCCGCGTTCGGCGATCATCCGCATGGCGGCGGCGAGCACGTCCTCGCGCGGCGGGGCCTGTCTGCGGCCACCGGCCATTACGGACTCCTTCAGACCCTCGGCTGCTGTTGGGTGACGCAGTGGATGCCGCCACCGCTCGCGAAGATCGTACGGGCGTCCACCGGCAGCACCGTGCGCGCGGGGAACAGGCGGCGGAAGATGTCCGCGGCCACCTCGTCGTGCGGGTCGTCGAAGGCGCACAGCACGACGCCGCCGTTGCAGAGGTAGTGGTTGATGTAGGAGTAGTCGACCCAGTCGCCGTGCGCGTCCCGCAGCACCGCCGGGGCCGGGACCTCGACGACCTCCAGGCGGCGGCCCCGGGCGTCGGTCGCGCCGCGCAGGAGCTCCAGGTACGTGCGCGAACGGGCGTGGTCGGGGTGGGCCGGGTCGCGCTGGGTGTGGACGAGGACGGTGCCGGGGCGGGCGAACGCGGCGACGATGTCGACGTGGCCCTGGGTGCCGTACGTCCCGTAGTCGGCGGTCAGGCCGTGCGGGAGCCAGATCGCCTTGCTGGTGCCGAGCCGGGCGTGCACCTCCGCCTCGACCCGCTCGCGGGTCCAGCCGGGGTTGCGGCCGGCGCCGAGCTGGACGGTGTCGGTCAGCAGCACCGTGCCCTCGCCGTCGACGTGGATCGCGCCGCCCTCGTTGACAAGTGCGCTGCTCAGGACCGGCACCGCACACAGGTCCGCGACCTGCCGGGCGATCTTCGTGTCGTGCTCCCAGCGGGCCCACTCCTGGGCGCCCCAGCCGTTGAACACCCAGTCCACGGCGGCCAGCCCGCCCGCCCCGTCGGTCACGAAGGTCGGGCCGATGTCCCGCATCCACGCGTCGTCCAGGTCGCGCTCCACCAGATCGATGTCCGGGCCGAGCAGTTCGCGCGCGCCCGCGCCCTGCCCGGGGCCGTGCACCATCGTCACCGGCTCGAAGCGGCGCACGGCACGGGCCACCGACGCCCAGGCGGTGCGGGCGGCGGCCAGTTCCGTGTCGTTGGAGAACGTCGGGTTCGGGCCGGGCCAGGCCATCCAGGTGCGTTCGTGCGGGGCCCACTCCGGCGGCATGCGGTAAGTCATCGAGGGTCCTAGAGGAAGTACAGGCGGTTGAGGGAGACGGAGTCGGCCGGCGCCGAGCGGACCGGTGCGCCGTCGAGGGTGACCAGTCCGGTGCGCTGGTCGACGTCGACCTGTCCGGTACGGGTGTTGCGGCGCAGGTCGGCCGGGCCGATGCCGCGGGTGCCGCGCACCGCGACCCGGCGGCGGCAGGTCGGTATCCGGTCGGCGCCCTGATCGAGGGCGGCCCGTGCGACGAAGGCGACGGACAGCTCGGCGGGGGTCGCGCCGTGCGCGCCGAACTGCGGGCCGAGCACGAGGGGTTCGCAGGTGTCGGTGGCCGCGTTCGGGTCGCCGGTCACGCCGTACGCCGGGAAGCCGGACTTCAGGACCAGCTGCGGTTTGGCGCCGAAGTACGCCGGGTGCCACAGCACCAGGTCGGCGAGCTTGCCCACCTCGATGGAGCCGACCTCGTGGGCGAGACCGTGGGCGATCGCGGGGTTGATGGTGAGCTTGGCGATGTAGCGCAGGACGCGCTCGTTGTCGTCGTCGCCGTCCGCGCCGAACTCGGCCTTCATCTTCCCGGCCATCGCGAAGGTGCGGCGGACCGTCTCACCGGCCCGGCCCATGCCCTGCGCGTCGGAGGAGGTGATGCCGATCGCGCCCAGGTCGTGCAGCACGTCCTCGGCGCCCATCGTCGAGGCCCGGATGCGGTCGCGGGCCATCGCGGCGTCGCCCGGCAGGTCGGTCTTCAGGTCGTGGACGGAGACGATCATGCCGTAGTGCTCGGCGACCGCGTCCCGGCCGAACGGCAGGGTGGGGTTGGTGGAGGAGCCGATGACGTGCGGGACACCGGCCATCTTCAGCACGTTGGGGACGTGTCCGCCGCCGCAGCCCTCGATGTGGAAGGCGTGGATGGTGCGGCCCGCCAGCACGCTGAGCGTGTCCTCGACCGACAGGCACTCGTTCAGCCCGTCGCTGTGCAGGGCGACCTGGACGTCGTGCTCCTCGGCGACCCGCAGGGCGGTGTCCAGGGCGCGGGTGTGGGCGCCCATGTCCTCGTGCACCTTGAACCCGGACGCGCCGCCCTCCGCGAGCGCCTCGACCAGGGGCGCCGGGTCGGAGGACGAGCCCCGGCCCAGGAAGCCGATGTTCACCGGCCAGGCGTCGAACGCCGCGAAGGCGTGCTTCAGCGCCCAGGGCGAATTGACGCCGACGCCCCACACCGGGCCGAACTCCTGCCCGATGATCGTGGTGACGCCGGACGCGAGGGACGCCTCCATGATCCGCGGGGAGAGCAGGTGGACGTGGGTGTCGACGGCCCCGGCGGTGGCGATGAGGCCCTCGCCGGAGACGATGGTGGTGCCGGTGCCGGTCACCACGTCGACGCCGTCCAGGGTGTCGGGGTTCCCGGCCCGGCCGATCGAGCAGATCCGGCCCTGCCGGATGCCGATGGACACCTTGCGCACCCCCTGCACCGCGTCGATCACGACGACGTTGCTGATCACGACGTCGCAGGTGTCGCGGACGGCGGCGGCCTTCAGATGCAGTCCGTCCCGGGCGGTCTTGCCGAACCCGGCGAGGAACTCGTCGCCGGGTCGCTGCGCGTCCGACTCGACGCGGATCACCAGCCCCGAGTCGCCGAGCCGGAGCCGGTCGCCGGCCCGGGGGCCGTGGGCGGCGGCGTACTCGTACGGGTTCACGCCACAGCTCCCAGGTAACCGCAGGCGGCGGCCCGGCGCAGCGCCTCGGCCTTCGCGCCCGGCGCGTCCAGCGGTCCGTCGACCAGCCCGGCGAAGCCGATCGCGATCCGCGCCCCGCCGATCGGCACCAGCCCGACCTCGACGCGCTCGCCGGGGCCGAAGCGGACGGAGGACCCGGCGGGGACGGCGAGCCGCGTCCCGTAGGCCCGCTCCCGGTCGAAGTCGAGGCGCGGGTTGGCCTCGAAGAAGTGGAAGTGGGAGGTGACGGAGACAGGGACGGTGGCGGTGTTGGTGACCGGTATCCGTACCGCCGCCTCGGGCTCGGCGTGCTCCGGTCCCGGCAGCAGCGCGCCCGGCGCCGCAGCCCCCGTCCCCGCCCCGCCGCCGATGGGGGCGGTGACGACCGCCAGCCGGGAGCCGTCGTCGAAGACCGCCTCGACCTGCACCTCGGTGACCACGTCCGCGACGCCCGGCAGTACGTCGTCGGGGCCGAGGACGGACCGGGCGCGCTCGACGGCCTCGGCGAGCCGCCCGCCGTCCCGGGCCGCCTCGCAGACGGCGTCGGCGATCAGCGCGGTCGCCTCCGGCACGTTGAGCCGCAGGCCGCGCGCCTTGCGGGCGCGGGCCAGTTCGGCGGCGGTAAACAGCAGCAGCCGGTCGCGTTCGGTCGGGGTCAGTCGCACGACAGGGCACCTCCTTGCTTTAGAGCAGCACTCTAAAGCAAGGAGGTTTTGAGCGGTACTCAAACCGCAGTCGGGCTCAGGCCAGCGTGCGCATCCACCCGTGCGCGTCCTCGGCCGTGCCCCGCTGGATGTCCAGCAGGGCCTGCCGCAGCCGCAGCGTGACCTCGCCGGGCTCGCCGCCGCCCTGCTGCCACTCGGCGCCGGCCCGCTTGACCGTGCCGACCGGGGTGATCACGGCCGCCGTGCCGCAGGCGAAGACCTCGGTGAGGGTGCCGTTCGCCGAGTCGCGCTGCCACTGGTCGACGGAGACCCGGCCCTCCTCGGCCTCGTAACCGAGGTCACGGGCGACGGTGAGCAGCGAGTCGCGGGTGACGCCCTCCAGGATGGAGCCGGTCAGCGTGGGGGTGATGATCTTGTTTCCGTAGACGAAGTACAGGTTCATTCCGCCCAGCTCCTCCACCCACTGGCGCTCGATGGCGTCGAGGTAGCAGACCTGGTCGCAACCCTTGGCGGCGGCCTCGGCCTGGGCCAGCAGGGAGGCCGCGTAGTTGCCGCCGGTCTTGGCGTCGCCCATGCCGCCGGGGACGGCCCGGACGCGGTCCTCGGAGACCCAGATGGAGACCGGCTTCACCCCGCCGGGGAAGTACGCGCCGGCCGGCGAGGCGATGACCAGGAACAGGTACTCGTTGGCCGGCTTGACGCCCAGCCCGACCTCGGTGGCGATCATGAAGGGGCGCAGGTAGAGGGACTCCTCGCCGCCGTGCGCCGGGACCCACGCCTGGTCCTGCTTGACCAGCGCGTCGCAGGCCGCGATGAACGCCTCCTCCGGCAGCTCGGGCATGCCGAGCCGGCGCGCGGACGACTGGAAGCGGCGGGCGTTCTTCTCCGGCCGGAAGGTGGCGACGGAGCCGTCCGGCCGGCGGTACGCCTTCAGCCCCTCGAAGATCTCCTGCGCGTAGTGCAGGACCATCGTGGCCGGGTCGAGGGAGAGCGGGGCGTACGGCACGAGCTGGCCGTCGTGCCAGCCGCGGCCCTCGGTCCACTTGATCGTCACCATGTGATCGGTGAAGTGGCGGCCGAACCCCGGGGCGGCCAGTATCGCGTCCCGCTCGGCGGCGGACAGCGGGCTGGCGGAGGGCTTGAGCTCGATCGTGGGCGTGGTCATGAATTGTTGTCCTTCACCGGTTGTCGTGACGGGCCGCTTCCACGCCCGTACTGCCAGTGGCCAGTGGTAGGACGTCCGAGCATTCCCTCATGTCGCGGCCCCACGTTCGATTATCGCGCGCGGTCGGGGACAGCTGAAACGACGGATGAAACGGGGTGAATGCGGCCCAGCTTCGATGGTCGCACCCGGCGGGGACAGGTGAAAGCCGCCGGGTGCCTTGTTTTTCCGGACCCGGCGGCTTCGAATGGTTCAGTTTCGAGTGCGCGGCCCGGTCAGCCGGCTACTCGTACGGCGAGGGCGTCACCGATCTCGGAGGTGGAGCGCGCGGGCTTTCCGGCCCGCTCGCCGAGGTCGGCCGCGACCGCCTCCTCGATCCGGTTCGCCTCGGCGTCGTAGCCGAGGTGGCGCAGCAGCAGGGCGACGGACAGCACGGTGGCGCTGGGGTCGGCCTTGCCCTGGCCGGCGATGTCGGGCGCGGAGCCGTGCACCGGCTCGAACATCGAGGGGAATGCGCCGGACGGGTTGATGTTCCCGCTGGCGGCGACGCCGATGCCGCCGGAGACGGCCGCGGCGAGGTCGGTGATGATGTCACCGAAGAGGTTGTCGGTGACGATGACGTCGAAGCGCTCGGGCTGGGTGACCAGGTAGATGGTGGCCGCGTCGACGTGGATGTAGTCGGTGGTGACCTCGGGGAACTCCGCGGCCACCTGGTTGAAGACGTTCGTCCACAGGTGGCCCGCGAAGGTCAGCACGTTGTTCTTGTGGACCAGCGTGAGCTTCTTGCGCGGGCGGGCCTGGGCGCGGGCGAAGGCGTCCCGGACGACGCGCTCCACGCCGTAGGCGGTGTTGACGGACACCTCGGTGGCGACCTCGTGCGGGGTGCCCTTGCGGATGGTGCCGCCGTTGCCGGTGTACGGGCCCTCGGTGCCCTCGCGGACCACCACGAAGTCGATCTCCGGCTGGCCGGCCAGCGGGGTCTCGACGCCGGGGAGCAGCTTGCTCGGCCGCAGGTTGACGTGGTGGTCGAAGGCGAACCGGAGCTTGAGCAGGAAGCCGCGCTCCAGCACCCCGGAGGGCACGCTCGGGTCGCCGATGGCGCCGAGCAGGATGGCGTCGTGCTGCTTCAGCGCGTCGAGGTCGGCGTCGGTGAGGGTCTCACCGGTGGCGTGGTAGCGCTTGGCGCCGAAGTCGAACTCCGTGGTCTCCAGCTTCACATCCTGCGGAAGGACGGCGGAGAGGACCTTGAGACCTTCGGCCACGACCTCCTGGCCGATGCCGTCGCCGGGGATGACTGCGAGATTGAGGCTGCGAGACATGCCCGGCACCCTACTCCCCGTCCCATGAGCTGACACACACCGTCCGCCATACGGACAGCCGGTGCCGTTCCGTCGGCGGGCGTTCACCCGGGTGCGGTGCGGGTGTTGGCCGGCGCGGGGAAGGGCTGGGGTCATGGAGATCCCCGACTTCGGCGTCCCGCCGGAACTGGCGCGCCGGCTGAGCATGGCGGAGCAGTACGAGTATCTGCGCACCCGGGTGTCGCGGCGCCGGACGCTGGTGACGGCGGGGGCGGTGGCGAGCGGGCTGCTGACCGGCTGCGCCGGCGGCGGTGTCCGGCCGGCCCACGCACCCGCGCCGGCCACGACGGCCTCCGGTGCGGCACTCGCGCCGTTCGGCCGGCACCTCGCCTTCGGCGCCGATCCGATGCGGCAGCTGCGGATCTCCTGGCAGGTGCCGCTGGCGGTGCGCCGCCCGTTCGTGCGGGTGGGCCTGCGTCCGGACGACCTGGACCGCCGCATCGGCGCGGAGATCCGCGACCTCACCACCCCCGCGCTGGGGGACCACCCGGCGGCCGAGCAGTACTACGTGCACGCCGCCCTGGACGGCCTGCGGCCCGGCACGACGTACTACTACGGCGTCGGCCACGACGGCTTCGACCCGGCCGCCCCCGCCCACCGCGCCACCATCGCCGCCTTCCGCACCGCCCCCGCCACACCCCCGGAGCGGTTCGTGTTCACGGCCTTCGGCGACCAGGGCGTCGGCGCGGAGGCGGTCGCCAACAACCGCGTCCTGCTCCGCCAGGACCCGGCGTTCCACCTGCACGCCGGCGACATCTGCTACGCCAACGACAAGGGCCGCGGCACGGCGTCGGACCTGTACGACGCCACCCAGTGGGACCGGTTCCTGCGGCAGACCGAGCCGGTGGCGCGGTCGGTGCCGTGGATGGTGACGACCGGCAACCACGACATGGAGGCGTGGTACGCGCCGGACGGCTACGGCGGTCAACTGGCCCGCTTCTCCCTGCCGGACAGCGGCTTCGATGCGCGGACCGCGCCGGGGGTGTACGCGTTCACGTACGGCAATGTCGGTGTCGTCGCCCTCGACGCGAACGACGTGTCCTACGAGATCCCGGCCAACCTCGGCCGCACGGAGGGCCGGCAGACCCGCTGGCTGGCCCGGACGCTGGCCAAGCTGCGGGCGGCGCCGGCGGTGGACTTCGTCGTCGTCTTCTTCCACCACTGCGCGTACTCGACGTCGACGCACGCCTCGGACGGCGGGGTGCGCGCCGAGTGGGTGCCGCTCTTCGCCCGTCACCAGGTGGACCTGGTCATCAACGGGCACAACCACGTCTACGAACGCACGGACGCGATCAAGAACGGCGCGGTCGGCCGCCCGGTGCCGGTCGGCGAGTGGACCGACCCCACCCGGGACGGGACCGTGTACGTCACCGCGGGCGGCGGCGGCAAGGAGCTGTACGGCTTCCCGGCGGGCGTACCGGAGAGCCACGAGGGGCGGATCGCCCGCGACCAGCCGGTTGACAGCTTCCGCTGGACCCGGTCCCGGGACCGGAAGGCGGAGACCGTCGAGTGGTCGCGGGTGCGCTACCGGGGCTTCTCGTTCCTCCGGGTGGAGGCGCGGGCGGGTGCGGCACCGCGGCTGAAGGTCTCGGCGCTGACGCCGGACGGCGACCGCGTCGACCACTTCGAGGTGCGGCGCGGGCGGTGACTCAGTGTCCGGTGGCGCCGCCGTTGTCCCGGCGGTCGAGGGCGCGCTGGAGGGCGGCGGCGGCGTTCTTCCGCTCGGCGTCGCTGGTACGGGAGACGTGACGGACTCGGCGGCGGACGGTCGTCTCGGCCATGGGGTCGGCTCCTTCGGCACAGGGCGGGATACGAGACGCCGGAAGGGGCGGGGAGCGGCGGGCCGCAGGGATCACCTGCGCGGGGCCCGGCTCACGACCGCCATTCGCTGGGTCGAGCGAGACGTTCGGCTCCTACAAAGTTAAGGGAGGAGCACGCCCCTGTCTCTACAATTACTCGGGCTTCCTACTATCTGAGACGGAAGGACGGGCCAGGTCGGGGGGAGACCTGGCCCGTCCGGTATCGGAGGGCGTCAGCCCATGTGCGGGTAGCGGTAGTCGGTCGGGGAGACCAGCGACTCCTTGATGGCGCGGGTCAGCGTCCAGCGCATCAGGTTCTGCGGGGCGCCCGCCTTGTCGTTGGTGCCGGAGGCCCGGCCGCCGCCGAAGGGCTGCTGGCCGACGACGGCGCCGGTCGACTTGTCGTTGATGTAGAAGTTGCCGGCCGCGTAGCGGAGCTTGTCCATCGTGTACGCCGTGGCCGCGCGGTCGCTGGAGACGACCGAGCCGGTGAGGGCGTAGTCGGAGGCGGACTCCATCTGCGTCAGCATCTCGTCGTACTTGTCGTCCTCATAGACATGGACGGCGAGGATCGGGCCGAAGTACTCGGTGGTGAAGACCTCGTTCTCCGGGTCCGCGCACTCGATGACGGTCGGGCGGACGAAGTAGCCGACCGAGTCGTCGTACGTGCCGCCCGCGACGACGGTGCAGGTCGGGTCCTGCTTCGCCCGGTCGATGGCGGCCTTGTTCTTGGCGAAGGCGCGCTCGTCGATGACGGCGCCGATGAAGTTCGACAGATCGGTGACGTCACCCATGGCGATGCCGTCGATCTCGGCCGCGAACTCCTCCTTGAAGCCGTCGTTCCAGATCGACGCCGGGACGTAGGCGCGGGAGGTGGCGCTGCACTTCTGGCCCTGGTACTCGAAGGCGCCCCGGGTGAGGGCGGTCTTGAGCACCGCGCGGTCGGCGCTGGGGTGGGCGACGACGAAGTCCTTGCCGCCGGTCTCGCCGACCAGACGCGGGTAGGTGCGGTACTTCTCGATGTTGTTGCCGACCGTCTTCCACAGGTGCTGGAAGGTCTTGGTCGAGCCGGTGAAGTGGATGCCGGCCAGGTCGCGGTGGCCCAGGGCGACCTCGGAGACGGCGATGCCGTCGCCGGTGACCAGGTTGATGACGCCCTTGGGCAGACCGGCCTCCTCCAGCAGGCGCATCAGCAGCACGGCGGCGTGGGTCTGGGTCGGGGACGGCTTCCAGACCACCACGTTGCCCATCAGGGCGGGGGCGGTGGGCAGGTTGGCGGCGATCGCCGTGAAGTTGAACGGCGTGATCGCGTAGACGAAGCCCTCCAGCGGGCGGTGGTCCAGGCGGTTCCAGACGCCCGGCGCGTTGGCCGGGGGCTGCTCGGCGAGGATGCCGCGGGCGTAGTGGACGTTGAAGCGCCAGAAGTCGGCCAGCTCGCAGGGCGTGTCGATCTCGGCCTGCTGGGCGGTCTTGGACTGGCCGAGCATGGTGGAGGCGGCCAGCGTCTCGCGCCACGGGCCGGACAGCAGCTCGGCGGCGCGCAGGATGATCGCCGCGCGGTCGTCGAAGGACATCGCGCGCCAGGCCGGGGCGGCGGCGAGGGCGGCGTCGATCGCGTCCTGGGCGTCCTGCTCGGTGGCGTGGGCACCGGTGCCGAGGCGGGCCTTGTGGTGGTGCGGCTGCACGACGTCGAAGCGTTCGCCGCCGCCCATCCGCTTCTCGCCGCCGATGGTGCACACCAGGTCGATCGGGTGGTCGGCCAGCTCCTTGAGCTTGGCCTCCAGCCGGGCGCGCTCGGGCGAGCCGGGGGCGTAGCCGTGCACCGGCTCGTTGACGGGGGTGGGGACCTGGGTCACAGCGTCCATGGTGTTCGTGACTCCTTGACTTGAACGGTGTGCGAGCGGGTGCGGGCTCGGCTCTTGCTGACCATCGGGCGCGCGCTGTGCCATCCCGGGGGACAACCCCCGGACCCCCGGCAGCCGCCGGTGCACAGCCCAGTGAGATCAGCCACGGCCGATCACACTCCGCGCGAAGAACCGGAGATTGGCCGGCTTCTCCGCGAGACGCCACATGCTGTGCCATCCCGGGGGACAACCCCCGGACCCCCGGCAGCCACCGGTACACAGCCCAGTGAGATCAGCCACGGCCGATCACACTCCGCGCGAAGAACCGGAGATTGGCCGGCTTCTCCGCGAGACGCCGCATGAAGTAGCCGTACCAGTCCGTGCCGTAGGCGGTGTAGACGCGCATCCGGTGGCCCTCGGCGGCCAGCCGCAGGTGTTCGTCGCCGCGGATGCCGTAGAGCATCTGGAACTCGTACTCGGCGGGCTTGCGCCCGGCGCGGTGGGCCAGTTCCTGGGCGACGGCGATCAGCCGCGGGTCGTGGGACCCGATCATCGGATAGCCGTCGCCGTCCATCAGCGTCCGCAGGACACGGACGTACGCCTTGTCGATCTCGTGCTTGTCCTGGTAGGCGACCTCGGCGGGCTCCTTGTAGGCGCCCTTCACCAACCGTACGCGAGAGCCCGCCGCGGCGAGCCGGCGCGCGTCGGCCTCGGTGCGGAACAGGTACGCCTGGATCACGCACCCCGTCTGCGGGAAGTCCTTCCGCAGCTCCTCGTGGATGGCGAACATCGAGTCGAGGGTGGTGTGGTCCTCGGCGTCGAGGGTGACCGTGGTGCCGATCCCGGCGGCGGCCTCCACCACCGGGCGGACGTTGGCGAGCGCCAGCTCGTGGCCGCCGGGCAGCGCCTGCCCGAACATGGACAGCTTCACGGACATCTCCGCGCGCGTGCCCAGCTCCAGCGGCCCCAGCCGGTCGATCAGCTCCAGGTACGCGTCGCGGGCGGCGGCGGCCTGCTCGGGAGTGGTGATGTCCTCGCCGACCACGTCCATGGTCAGCTCCAGGCCCTTGGCCGTGAGGTCCCGGACGATCGGGACGATCTCGTCGACGTCCTCGCCGGGGATGAAGCGGTCGACGACCTGCTTGGTCACCGGCGCCGCGGAGACCAGACGGCGCATCCGGTCGCTGCGCGACGCGGCGAGAATCACGGGACCCAGCACGGGGCACCTCCACTTACCAAAAGAACAAGCTCAGCCACCGTGAAACTTAGGGATGCCCCCGATCCTGGGCCATCGACACCTGTCACGCATCCGTGCCGCGGATCTCAGACAGATGTATGAAGGACGGGCCGGGATGGGGCAGAATGCCCGAGTGACGTCCGATTCCAAGGCTGACTACCAGGAGCTGGTCGACGAGATCTCGGAGCGGCTCGGGGCGCCCGCCACCCTGGAGAACCGGGACTTCGAGCTGATCGCCTTCGGCGCCTACGACAGCGAGGGCGACCTCGACGCCTCGGCCCTGGACCCGGTGCGCGCCCGCTCGATCCTGACCCGGCGCTCCACCCCGGCGGTCCGCGCCTGGTTCGAGGGGTTCGGCATCACCCGGGCCATCGGTCCGGTCCGCATCCCGCCGACCCCGGAGGCGGGGGTGCACCGCGGCAGGATCTGCCTGCCGGTACGGCATCGCGGGGTCGTCCTCGGCTACGTATGGCTGCTGGACACCGAACCGGGCCCGACCGCGGCGCAGCTCACCGCCGCCATGACGGTCACCGCCCGGATCGGCGCGCTGCTGGCGGACGAGGCGCAGCACGGCACCGACCTCGGCCGGGAGCTGCGCGCGGTGCTGACCGCCGAGCGGGGCTGGCAGCGGGACATGGCGATCGCCGAGCTGAGCACCGCCCTCGGCGCCCGCGCCGAGGTGCCGCACACGGTGGTGTGCGTCGCGCCCTGGCCGGCCGCCGGCCCGGACGACGCGCCGTCGGTGCGTACGGTGCCGGGGGCGACGGCGCTGTGCACGGTGGAGTGGGGCGGCGCGGCGCACGCGCTGGCGCTGCTGGTGCGGCTGCGTTCGGTCGACGTGTCCGCCCCGGCCCTCGCGGCGGCGGGCCGGCTGCTGGAACGGGCGCCGGCCCACGGAGGTGCCCGCCCCGCCGCCGGTGTCGCCGCCGCCCGCGCCGGCCTGTCCGAGCTGGGCACGGCCTGGCGCCAGGCGTCGGCGGCGGCCCGCGCGGCCCTCGCCGAGCCCCGCTTCGCGCCGGTCGCCGAATGGGCGTCGATCGGCCCGTTCCGCCTGCTCACGGCACTGCCCCCGGAGACCGCCCGGGACCCGGCGGTACGGCCGCTGCTCTCCCCCGCGCACCGGGAACTGGCCCGCACCGCCGAGACCTACCTGGACCGGGCCGGCCAGGCCGGCCGCACGGCGGCGGAACTCGGCATCCACCGCCAGACCCTGTACTACCGCCTCTCCCGCGTCGAACAGCTCACCGGCCTGGACCTGGCCGACGGCGAGGACCGGCTGCTGCTGCACATGGCGCTCAAGGCGCACCGTCTGTAGCGACGGCCCCCTCGATCACCCGGCGCAGTCCCTCGGTGAGCTGCCCGGCCTCGGGCGCGGTGTGCGGATCGAAGGTCCACTGGGCCATCAGCCCCAGCATGAGGGTGCTGTAGAAACTGCCGAGCGTGTCGATCATCTCGTCCGGCTGGTCCTCCTCGGGCACGCCCGTGAGCATCGCCACGAAGCCGCGCGAACCCTCCCGCTGGGCCCGCGCGAGATGGTCCCGCACCACCGGCAGCTGATCGCCCATGACCACGATCTCCATGCTGAGCCGCCACATCGACCCGGGCTCCCGCATGGTGCCGATGATGTTCGACCAGACCGAGTCGAACCGCTCCAGCGAGCCGGGCTCTCCCCCGATCTCGCCGTCGAAGCCCTCGGACATGTTCTCCACCATCGCCACGTACGCCTGCGCCAGCAGCGCGTCCTTCGAGCCGTAGTGGTAGCCGATCGACGCCAGGTTGGTGCCCGACTCCTTGACGATGTCGCGGGCCGTGGTCCGCACGAACCCCTTGGCGAGCAGGCAACGCTGGGCGCCTTCCAGCAGATCCTCACGGTGTCCCATCCGGCCACCCTACCCGTCGATACATACAGGCGTCTTAAACAAGCGTCGTAGACAAGCGTATAAGACGTGCGTACAGTCTCCGCCATGACGACGAACCCACCCCGCGCCGGACGGCGTGAATGGACCGCGCTCGGTGTGCTGATGCTGCCGCTGCTGCTGGTCTCGATGGACGTGTCGGTCCTCTACTTCGCCATCCCGGCCATCAGCGCCGACCTCGAACCGACCGGCCCCCAGCAGCTGTGGATCTTCGACATCTACGGCTTCGTACTGGCCGGCCTGCTGATGACGATGGGCGCGGTGGGCGACCGGATCGGCCGCCGCCGGCTGCTGCTGACCGGCGCCGCCGCGTTCGGCGCGGCCTCCCTGGTGGCCGCCTACGCGCACAGCGCCGAGACGCTGATCGCGGCCCGCGCGGTGCTCGGTATCGGCGGCGCGACGCTGATGCCGTCGACGATGGCGCTGGTCCGCACGATGTTCACCGACCCGGGTCAGCGGGCGAAGGCGATCGGCCTGTGGTCGGGCGTGATGACGGCCGGCATCGCGCTCGGCTCGGTACTGAGCGGAGTACTCGTCGAGTACTTCTGGTGGGGCTCGGTCTTCCTGGTCAACCTGCCCGCGATGGCCCTGCTGCTGCTCCTCGGCCCGGTCCTGCTCCCGGAGTCGAGGAACCCGGCGCCCGGCCGCTTCGACCTGCTGAGCGTGCCGCTGTCGATGGCCGCCGTCCTGCCGGTCGTCTACGGCCTCAAGGAGATACCGACCGAGGGCTGGCACGTGCGGTACGTGATGTCGGTGACCGTCGGCCTGCTCTTCGCCGCGCTGTTCGTGCACCGGCAGCGCACGGCGGCCCACCCGATGATCTCCCCCGCCCTGTTCCGGATCCGCGGCTTCACCCCGGCCGTCGCCCTCAACCTGGTGTCGGCCGCCGGAATGATGGGCTCGACCTACTTCACCACCCAGTACATCCAGTCGGTGCTGGACAAGAGCGCGCTGGCAGCGGCCCTGTGGGCGCTGCTGCCCTCGGTGCTGATCGGCTTCGCCGCGCCGCTCGCCATGGGGCTGGTGCGGCGGGGGGTGCCGCGGGCGCACGTCGTGGCGGGCGGCTTCGCGGTCGCGGCCTGCGGTTACGCGCTGCTGGCCGGCGCGGACACCGACTCGCTGTGGCTGGTGCTGGCCGCCTGCGGGGTGCTGGCCGGCGGCATCGTCGCGGTGATGTCCCAGCTGACCGACCTGGCGCTGAGCGCCGCCCCGGTGGAGCGGGCGGGTTCGGCATCGTCGCTGATGGAGACCGGCACCGAGTTCGGCGGCGCGCTGAGCATGGCGGTCTTCGGGTCGATCGGTACGGCGGTGTACCACCACCAAATGCCGGCTTCGGCGCCGGACGCGGCCCGGGAGACGCTGGGCGGCGCGCTGGCGGTGGCCAAGGGGTTGCCGGGGCCCGCGGGAGAGGCCCTGGCGACGGCGGCGCGGGAGGCGTTCACCAGCGGGATGCGGGGCGCGGCGGTGACGGGGGCGGTGCTGCTGCTGGCGGCGGCGGTTCCGGCGGCACGGGCGCTGAAGGGCATCCGGATACGGGAAAACGCCGGACAGGCCGCGGAGTTCAGCCCGTCCGGCGTTTGAGGTCCGTCACCTCAGACGAGGTTGACCGATCGGGCGGACGTCGCGCCGATCTCCGCCGCGACCTCACCGAGCACCGCGGCGCCCACGGTGTCGTCCACGGTCAGGACGGCGAGCGCCTCGCCGCCGACCGTCGCGCGGGCGACCTGCATGCCGGCGATGTTGATGCCCGCCTCGCCGAGGATGCGGCCGACCGTGCCGACGACGCCGGGACGGTCCTCGTAGCGCAGCACGACCATGTGGTCGGCGAGCGCGAGGTCCACGTCGTACTCGCCGACGGCGACCACCTTCTGGAGGTGCTTGGGGCCGGCCAGCGTGCCGGAGACCGACACCTCCTCGCCGCTGGCGAGGGTGCCGCGCACCGTCACCACGTTGCGGTGCTCCGGCGACTCCGAGCTGGTCGTCAGCCGGACCTCGACGCCGCGCTCCTGGGCGAACAGCGGGGCGTTGACGTAGGAGACGGTCTCCTCGACGACGTCCTCGAAGACACCCTTGAGCGCGGACAGCTCCAGCACCTTCACATCGTGCTGGGTGATCTCGCCGTAGACCTCGACGTCGAGGCGGACGGCGACCTCGCCGGCCAGTGCGGTGAAGATGCGGCCGAGGTGCTCGGCGAGCGGCAGGCCCGGCTTGACGTCCTCGGCGATGACGCCGCCCTGGACGTTGACCGCGTCCGGGACCAGCTCACCGGCGAGGGCGAGCCGGACCGACTTGGCGACCGCGATGCCGGCCTTCTCCTGCGCCTCGTCGGTGGAGGCGCCGAGGTGCGGGGTGGCGACGACCTGGTCGAACTCGAACAGCGGGGAGTCCGTGCAGGGCTCCTTCGCGTACACGTCGAGGCCGGCGCCGGCCACCCGGCCCTCCTTGAGCGCCGAGTACAGCGCCTCCTCGTCGACGATGCCGCCGCGCGCGGCGTTGACGATGCGCACGCTCGGCTTGACCTTGCGCAGCGCCTCGTCGCCGATCAGGCCGAGGGTCTCGGGGGTCTTGGGCAGGTGGACGGTGATGAAGTCGGAGACCTCGAGCAGCTCGTCCAGCGACAGGACCTTGACGCCCATCTGGGCGGCGCGCGCGGGCTGCACGTAGGGGTCGTAGGCGACGACCTTCATGCCGAACGCGGACATCCGCTGGGCGACCAGCGCGCCGATGCGGCCGAGGCCGACGACCCCGAGGGTCTTCTCGGCCAGCTCGACACCGGTGTACTTGCTGCGCTTCCACTCGCCGTTCTTCAGCGCCGCGTTGGCCTGCGGGATGTTGCGGGCGGTGGCGACGATCAGGCCGCAGGCCAGCTCGGCGGCGGTGACGATGTTGGAGGTCGGGGCGTTGACGACCATCACGCCGGCCTTGGTGGCGGCGGAGACGTCCACGTTGTCCAGACCGACCCCGGCGCGGGCGACGACCTTCAGCCTGCCGGCGGCGGCGATGGCCTCGGCGTCGACCTTGGTGGCGGAGCGGACCAGGATCGCGTCCACGTCGGCGATGGCGGGCAGCAGTTCGGCGCGGTCCGCGCCGTTGCAGTGCCGGATCTCGAAGTCCGGACCGAGCGCGTCGACGGTCGCGGGCGACAGCTCTTCAGCGATGAGTACGACAGGTTTCGAGCTCACGTGAGTCCTCACAAGTCCAATGCGGACGGCCGTCCCGACGGCCGCATGCGGTGGAGGTTGGCTACCGCGTGGAAGACGCACGACGTTGTGGGCCTGACGCGTATGTAGTGCAGCAGTGTAGTGGCGCCCGGAGTGGCGTCTTGCGCCGCTGCGGAAGGATCACCCGTCCGGGGCTGGACGGGTTGGACAACGGGGCCGGAGCACTCGGCTCCGGCCCCGTTGGACGAGGCTTACGCCTCCTCGTCGACCCAGCTCATGAGCTTGCGCAGCTCCTTGCCGGTGGTCTCCAGCAGGTGCTCGCTGTCCTGCTTCTTGTACTCGTTGTACTTCTTCAGACCGCCGTGGTACTCGTCCATCCAGTTCTTGGCGAAGGTGCCGTCCTGGATCTCGCCGAGGATCTTCTTCATCTCGGCCTTGGTGCCCTCGTTGATGATCCGCGGGCCGCTGACGTAGTCGCCCCACTCGGCGGTCTCGGAGATCGACCAGCGCATCTTCTCCAGGCCGCCCTCGTACATGAGGTCCACGATCAGCTTCAGCTCGTGCAGGCACTCGAAGTAGGCGATCTCCGGCTGGTAGCCGGCCTCGGTCAGGGTCTCGAAGCCCGCCTTGACCAGCGCCGCGGTGCCACCGCAGAGCACGGCCTGCTCGCCGAAGAGGTCGGTCTCGGTCTCCTCGGTGAAGGTCGTCTTGATGACGCCGGCCCGGGTGCCGCCGATGCCCTTCGCGTACGACAGGGCCAGCTCGAAGCCGTTGCCGGTGGCGTCCTGCTCGACGGCGGCGATGCAGGGCACGCCGCGGCCTTCCTCGTACTGGCGGCGCACCAGGTGGCCGGGGCCCTTGGGGGCGACCATGCAGACGTCCACGCCGGCCGGCGGCTTGATGAAGCCGTAGCGGATGTTCAGGCCGTGGCCGAAGAACAGCGCGTCGCCGTCCTTCAGGTTGTCCTTGATGTCCTTCTCGTAGACCTCGGCCTGGATCGGGTCCGGGACCAGGATCATGATGACGTCGGCCTCGGCGGCGGCCTCGGCGGGGCTCACCACGCGCAGGCCCTGCTCCTCGGCCTTCGCCTTGGACTTGGAGCCCTCGTGCAGACCGACGCGCACGTCGACGCCGGAGTCACGGAGCGACAGGGCGTGGGCGTGGCCCTGGCTGCCGTATCCGATGACCGCGACCTTGCGGCCCTGGATGATGGACAGGTCGGCGTCGGCGTCGTAGAACAGCTCGGCCACTTTGGGTTCTCTCCTTGTGTGCAGGTGTCGCGTCCCACCGTATGCCGGTGAGCGGAAGGGAAGGTTCGGGGTCTCGGGATACGGGCGGCCGCCCGGGTCCCGAGGGGGGTCAGGCCGACCGGTCGAGGGCGCGCAGCGAGCGGTCCGTGATCGAACGGGCGCCGCGGCCGATGGCGATCGTGCCGGACTGGACCAGCTCCTTGATGCCGTACGGTTCCAGCATCCTGAGCATGGCGGACAGCTTCTCGCCGCTGCCGGTCGCCTCGATGGTGACGGCGTCCGGGGAGACGTCGACGGTCTTGGCGCGGAACAGCTGGACGATCTCGACGATCTGGGAGCGCGTCTCGTTGTCGGCGCGCACCTTCACCAGGACGAGTTCGCGCTGCACGGCCTGGGCCGGCTCCAGCTCGACGATCTTGAGCACGTTGACCAGCTTGTTGAGCTGCTTGGTGACCTGTTCGAGTGGCAGGTCCTCCACTCCCACCACGATGGTGATGCGGGAGATGTCGGGGTGTTCGGTGACGCCGACGGCGAGGGAGTCGATGTTGAAGCCGCGGCGGGAGAACAGGGCGGCGATCCGGGCGAGGATGCCGGGGGTGTTCTCCACCAGGACGGAGAGCGTGTGCTTGGACATGGTCTCTTCGGTCTCTCTCGCTCAGTCGTCTTCGTGGTCGCCGAAGTCGGGGCGGACGTCCCGGGCGGCCATGATCGTGTCGTTGGAGGTGCCGGCCGCGACCATCGGCCAGACCATCGCGTCCTCGTGCACGATGAAGTCCACGACGACCGGGCGGTCGTTGATGGAGTTCGCCTCTTCGATGGCCTTGTCCAGGTCGGCCGGGTCCTCGCAGCGGATGGCGTAGCAGCCCATCGCCTCGGCCAGCTTGACGAAGTCGGGGACCCGGGTGCCGCGGGCCGCCGGGTTGACGTCGTCCGGGCCGGAGTGCAGCACGGTGTTGGAGTAGCGCTGGTTGTAGAACAGCGTCTGCCACTGGCGGACCATGCCGAGGGCGCCGTTGTTGATGATGGCGACCTTGATCGGGATGTTGTTCAGGGCGCAGGTGGTCAGTTCCTGATTGGTCATCTGGAAGCAGCCGTCGCCGTCGATCGCCCAGACGGTCCGGTCGGGCGCGCCGGCCTTGGCGCCCATGGCGGCCGGGACGGCGTAGCCCATGGTCCCGGCGCCGCCGGAGTTCAGCCAGGTGCCGGGCTGTTCGTACTGGACGAAGTGCGCGGCCCACATCTGGTGCTGGCCGACGCCCGCGGTGAAGATCGTGTCCTCGGGGGCGAGCCGGCCGATGCGCTCGATGACCGCCTGCGGGGAGAGCGAGCCGTCCTCGGGCTGGTCGTAGCCGAGGGGGTAGGTCTCGCGCCAGCGGTTCAGGTCCTTCCACCACGCTGCATACCTCGACGCGCCGGCCTCGCCGCGCTGGCCCTCGCTGTGCTCCTTCTGCACGGCCTGCACCAGGTCGGCGATGACCTCGCGGGCGTCGCCGACGATCGGCACGTCGGCGGCCCGGTTCTTGCCGATCTCGGCCGGGTCGATGTCGGCGTGCACGATCTTGGCGTGCGGGGCGAAGCTGTCCAGCTTGCCGGTGACGCGGTCGTCGAAGCGGGCGCCGAGGGCGACGATCAGGTCGGCCTTCTGGAGCGCGGTGACGGCGGCGACCGAGCCGTGCATGCCCGGCATGCCCAGGTGCTGCGGGTGGGTGTCGGGGAACGCGCCCAGCGCCATCAGGGTGGTGGTGACGGGCGCGCCGGTCAGCTCGGCCAGCACCTTCAGCTCGGCGGTGGCGCCGGCCTTGAGGACGCCGCCGCCGACGTAGAGGACCGGCCGCTTGGCGGCGGTGACCAGCTTGGCGGCCTCGCGGATCTGCTTGGCGTGCGGCTTGGTCACCGGGCGGTAGCCGGGCAGGTCCATCACCGGCGGCCAGGAGAACGTGGTCTTCGCCTGGAGGGCGTCCTTGGCGATGTCGACCAGGACCGGGCCGGGGCGGCCGGTGGAGGCGACGTGGAAGGCTTCGGCGATCACCCGCGGGATGTCGTCGGCGTCGGTGACCAGCCAGTTGTGCTTGGTGATCGGCATGGTGATGCCGACGATGTCCGCCTCCTGGAAGGCGTCCGTGCCGATCGCCTTGGAGGCGACCTGGCCGGTGATGGCGACCAGCGGCACCGAGTCCATGTGCGCGTCGGCGATCGGCGTGACGAGGTTGGTCGCGCCGGGGCCCGAGGTGGCCATGCAGACGCCGACCTTGCCGGTGGCCAGCGCGTAGCCCTCGGCGGCGTGGCCCGCGCCCTGCTCGTGGCGGACCAGGACGTGCCGGACGCGGGTGGAGTCCATCAGCGGGTCGTAGGCCGGGAGGATGCAGCCACCGGGAATGCCGAATACCGTGTCGGCCCCGACCTCCTCGAGGGAGCGGATGAGGGACTGCGCGCCCGTGACGTGCTCGGGGGCGGGCTGTCCGCCGGATCGGGGCCGCGGCTGCGGGTGAGGGGCCCCGGTGGCCTGCTCGGTCATCGGCATTCTCTTCTCGATGCTGAGGGATTCACTGCTGAGGGTTTGACGACATTTGTACGGTGTGCGGCAGGTGCCTGTGCAACAAAAAACCCCTCGTGCCAAAAGGCAAGCGAGGGGAGCGCGCCGGGTGTGGGTCGCTGGGAGTTCCGGGTCGTCCGGACGTCACCAGCTTCAGCCGACGCGCTGACCAAGTACGAGAATTCGGGTGCGCATGGAACTGACCCTCCCCCCGGCACACACCCACTGTCAAGTGGGTGGGACGGGAGTCTCATTATGTGAGCGCAGGGCCGTGCCGCCCCCGAGAACGGCCGCAACGCCGCCGGAGACTTGGCTGGTGAGACCGGTGCCGACGGTCCCGTTGACCCCTCCCGTGAGCGTGCTCGTGGCGCCGGTCGGACAGCCGCCGGGGCCGCCCGCGAAGACCGGCTCGGCCGGTCCGTGCGGCACCGGATAGCGGCCGGTGGCCAGGGCCCGGCGCAGCCGGTGCTCGTCCAGCGGCCCGGAGAACGCCATGCCCTGTCCATGCGTGCAGCCCATCGCGCGCAGCGCGACCACCTGCTCGGGCAGGTCCACGCCGTCGGCCACGGACTTCAGCCCGAGGTCGGCGGCGATCCGCAGCATGCCCCGGGTGATCTTGTGCAGCCGGGCGGACTCGACTACGCCCTCCACCAGGCTCCGGTCGAGTTTCAGGATGTCGACCGGGAGCCGGCGCAGGGCCGTGATGGCCGCGTGGCCGCTGCCGAAGCCGTCCAGCGCGATGCGTACGCCCGCCCGCCTGAGCGCGTTCAGCCGGCGCTCCAGCTCGTCCACCGGGACCCGGGGGTCGGTGTCGGACAGCTCGATCACCAGGGCGCCGGACGGCAGCCCGTAGCGGGTCAGCAGGGCCTCCACCGAGCCCAGCGGCATCGAGCGGTCCAGCAGCCGGCGGGCGCCGATCCGGACGGCCACCGGCGCGCCGACGCCGGCCGCCGCGCGTTCGGCGGCCTGCTCGACCGCCTCCTGGAGCATCCAGCGGTCGAGCTCGGCGGTCCTGTCGCCCTCGTCGGCCACCCGGAGGAACTCGGCGGGGGTGAACAGGACGCCCTGCGAGGAGCGCCAGCGCGGCTGGGCGCTGACCGACACGATCCGGCCGTCGGCCAGGGACACCACCGGCTGGTGCAGCAGCGCGAACTCGCCGTCGTGCAGCGCGGCCCGCAGCCGCCCGGCCAGCTCGGCCTTGCGGACCACGTCCTGCTGCATCTGCGGCTTGTACAGCTCGACGCGGCCCTTGCCGGCCGCCTTGGCGCGGTACATCGCCAGGTCGGCGTTGCGCAGCAGCTCGCCGGCGCCGAGGCCGGGTTCGGCGAAGGCGACGCCGATGGAGGCGTTGACCCGGACGTCGTTGCCGTCGATGAGGTAGGGCTGGGAGAGGGTCAGCCTGAGGCGGTCGGCGAGCTCCAGGATGTGTCCCTCACGGGCGGCCCGGTCCCGGGTGCCGCCGTCTGCGACGATGAGGGCCGCGAACTCGTCGCCGCCCAGCCGGGAGGCGGTGTCGCCGTGGCGGACCGCCTCCTGGAGTCTGCGGGCGGCCTGGACGAGCAGTTCGTCCCCGGCCTGGTGCCCGATCGTGTCGTTGACGGCCTTGAAGCCGTCGAGGTCGATGAAGAGGACCGCGGTGCCGCGCAGCGCGGCGCCCCGGTCGGAGGCGCGGCGGCCGGACAGCGCCTGCTGGACGCGCTTGGTGAACAGGGCCCGGTTGGGCAGGTCGGTGAGCGGGTCGTGTTCGGCGTTGTGCTGGAGCTGGGCCTGGAGGCGGACCCGCTCGGTGACGTCCCGGCTGTTGAAGATCAGGCCGCCGTGGTGCCGGTTGACGGTGGACTCGACGTTGAGCCAGCCGCCGTCGCGTCCGTCACCGCCGCCGGAGCGGAAGCGGCACTCGATGCGGGTGGTGGGCTCCTCGGCCGGGCTGGCGGCGAGGAAGCGGCGCACCTCGTGCACCACGCAGCCCAGGTCCTCCGGGTGGATCAGGTCGGCCAGCTCCCCGCCGACGAGTTCCTCGGCGGGGCGGCCGTAGACCCCGGCGGCGGCCGGGGAGACGTAGCGCAGCACGCCGTTGGGCGCGGCGATCATGATGACGTCGCTGGAGCCCTGCACCAGGGAGCGGAAGTGGTTCTCCTTCTGGGCCAGTTCCTGGGTGAGGGTGATGTTGTCGAGCAGCATGATGCCCTGGCGCACCACCAGCGCCAGGACGACCGTGCCCCCGGTCAGCAGGACGACGCGGTCGACGCTGTGGCCGTTCAGCACGTTGTACAGGATGCTCAGCGTGCAGACGGCGGCGGCCAGGTAGGGCGTCAGGGCGGCCAGCGACCCGGCGATGGGCCGGGCGGCCGGCGGATAGCGGCTGGGCTCGCCGGCGGGGGCGGGCACCGGCCGGCGGGCGGTGACGCGCTGGCCGGGGACGTGCTCGTGCACCACGCGGGTGTGCCCGTCGGGATCGTCCGCCCCGCCGGGTCCGGCGGCCGCCTCGTCTCCTTCGGCGGTCCGCCGCTGGCCGGGCCGCGCGGCGGCCCAGGGGGCGTACGCCAGCAGCAGCGAACCGGCGAACCAGCCGGCGTCGAGCAGTTGCCCGGAGCGGTAGTCGTTGTGCAGCAGCGGCGAGGTGAACAGGGCGTCGCACATCACCGTCAGCGCCAGCGCGCCGATCGCGGTGTTGACCGCGGACCGGTACACCGGGGAGCGCCGGAAGTGCAGCGCGAGCACGATGCTGACCAGGGCGATGTCGAGCAGCGGGTACGCCAGCGACAGCGCGGTGTGCGCCACGCTGGACCCGTCGGCCTCGGTGGCCTGGGCCAGCGCCAGGCTCCAGGCCAGGGTCAGCAGCGAGCCGCCGATCAGCCAGGCGTCCAGGCCCAGGCAGACCCAGCCGGCCTTGGTCACCGGCCGTTTGGCGAACACCAGCAGGCCGACGATGGCGGGCGGCGCGAAGCACAGGAAGAACAGGTCCGCGTAGCTGGGGCTGGGCACCGGCCGTTGCAGGACGACCTCGTACCATCCCCAGACCGCGTTGCCCGCGCAGGCCATCGCCGAGGAGAGGGCGAACAGCAGCCAGGCCGGCCGGAACCGGACGTGGCGGCCGCGGGCGTGCAGGAAGCAGGAGACGGCCGCGACGGCGGCCGCGGCGCCCAGCCCGAAGTCGCCCATGAACAGGGCGAGCCGGTGCGAGCCCCAGCCGAGCGCGGAGCCGATCGCGTAGGCCGCGCAGACCAGCGCGAGGAGCAGTTGGCCGGCCAGCCTGGACCCGCCGTCACGGGCCGGCGGCCGGGCGGGCCGCGGAGCCGGGCCGGGGTGCGCCCGGGGCGCTCCGTCCAGGACGGGGGCGGGAGACGGTGGCGACATCACCGGGGCCTCCCGGTCCGCGCCGGGCCGGCCGGCCCGCGACGGCCGCCGGGCCCGCGCTGATGGTGGCTGTGCTGGCTCTGCCTGTGCTGACTGTGGTGCCTGTGCTGACTGTGGTGGCTGTGGTGGCTGTGGTGGCTGTGGTGATGATGACTGTGGTGCTGGTGATGACCGTGCCGGCCGCCGTGGTGGCCGTGCCGACCGCGTCTGCGCGCCGCCGTGCACCAGGGCCGTCGGCAGCGGCTCCGCCGCGTCGGATCGTTGGTCCATAGGCCGTGCATCGCCCGTCGCCCCCCTCGCAGTCTCCATGTCCGTCCCCGGCGCCGAACGGTGCGCGGCGCAACCCCTCGTCGGGACGATACACCAGTCTCGTCACTCAGGGACATAGGTTCTCTACGCTCCGTGACGACCAGGGGATATGCGGGTACCCACCGCTCCCGAAGGAACGCAGAGGGTGCCCGAAGCGGAGTGCGCCGTTGTCGCTACGCGCGCGCCGTGCGCGCCAATACGGCGTGAAATACGCGCCGGTGACACTCGGTGCCCCGCGTCACGCGCCGGGAGCTCCCGTCGTCAGGATCACGTTGCGCAGCGGCTCCTGGTTCACGAAACGGGTCAGCTGGTCGGCCAGCAGCCGCTTGGCGCGCGGCAGGAAGGCGGACGTGGGACCGCCGACGTGCGGGCTGATCAGCACGCCCGGCGCCTGCCACAACGGGTGCCCCGGCGGCAGCGGCTCGGGGTCGGTGACGTCGAGGGCGGCGGTGAGCCGGCCGGTCTCCAGCTCGGCGAGCAGCGCCTCGGTGTCGACCACGGGGCCGCGGGCCACGTTGACCAGCAGGGCGCCGTCCTTCATCCGGGCCAGGAAACCGGCGTTCACCAGGTGCCGGGTGTCCTCGGTGAGCGGCGTGGACAGGATGACGACGTCCGCCTCGGGGAGCAGGGCGGGCAGTTCGGCGAGTGGGTGCACGGGGCCGCGCTCCGTGGTGCGGGCGGAGCGCGCGACGCGCACCACCCGCGCGACCTCGAAGGGCACGAGCCGGTCCTCTATCGCCGCGCCGATCGCGCCGTACCCGACGACGAGCACGTTCTTGTCGGCGAGCGCGGGCCGGAATCCGCCGCGCCACTCCCCCTGGTCCTGGGCGCGGACGAAGCCGGGGACGCCGCGCAGCGAGGCGAGGGTCAGGGTCAGGGCGAGTTCGGCGGTGCTGGCCTCGTGCACGCCGCGGGCGTTGCAGAGCCGGACGCCGGGCGGGATCGCGGACACCTTGGCCATGACGTCGTCGACACCGGCGGTGAGCGTCTGGACGACCTGGACGTGGCGCAGATGCTCCAGCGGCCTGACCCGCACCGGGTGCGGCTTCATGTAGGGCACGACGTAGAAGGCACAGTGCGCGGGGTCGCCGGGGAAGTCCTGGTCACCGTCGTCGCCGCCGTCCCAGAACAGGTACCTGGGCCCCGCGGGGAGCCCGTCGATCCGGTCCGGCGGGATGGGCAGCCACACTTCAGCAGTCATGCCAGGAGGCTATGTCAGGGGCCTTGACCGGCAGAGGTTAGGTTGGGGTGGCCACAAGAGGGAGGGTCACGACCACGTGGAGCGCAGGACGATCGGCGCGGCGGCACTCGCGGTGGGCGCCGTCGGACTCGGGTGCATGCCGATGAGCTGGGCGTACAGCACCTCCCGGCAGCGCGGCGACGAGTCGCTCAGGGCCGTGCACCGGGCGCTGGACCTGGGCTCCTGTCTGCTGGACACCGCCGACATGTACGGCCCGTTCACCAACGAGCTGCTGCTGGGGCGGGTGTTGAAGGAGCGGCGGCCGGACGCCTTCGTGTCGACGAAGGCCGGGCTGCTCGTCGGCGACCAGCACATCGTGGCCAACGGCCGCCCCGGGTATGTGAAGCGGGCCTGCGACGCGTCGCTGCGCCGCCTCCAGACCGACGTGATCGACCTCTACCAGTTGCACCGGGCCGATCCCGAGATCCCGGTGGAGGAGACCTGGGGCGCGATGGCGGAGCTGGTCCGGGCCGGGAAGGTGCGGGCGCTCGGGCTGTGCGCGGTGGGCGCCCGTTCGTCGCGGCGGGCGGGGGCGCGGCTGCACGACGCGACGATCCGGCAACTGGAGCGGGTGCAGCAGGTGTTCCCGGTGAGCGCGGTGGAGGCCGAGCTGTCGGTGTGGTCGCCCCAGGCGCTGGAGGCGCTGCTGCCGTGGTGCGCGGCGCGCGGGGTGGGGTTCCTGGCCGCGATGCCGCTGGGGAACGGTTTCCTCACCGGCACGCTGACGCCCGGCGAGGGCTTCGAACCGGACGACCTGCGGGCGCGGCATCCCCGCTTCACCGCCGAGATGATGGCCGCGAACCAGCCGATCGTGGCCGGTCTGCGCCGGGTCGCCGCCCGGCACGGCGCCGGCGTGACGCCCGCCCAGGTGGCGCTGGCCTGGGTGCTGGCGCAGGGCGGGCAGGTGATCCCGGTGCCGGGCGCCAAGCGGGAGCGCTGGGTGACGGAGAACGCCGCCGCGGCGGCGCTGCGGCTGACGCCGGAGGACTTGACGGAGGTGGCGGCGCTGCCGGGGGCGGTGGGCTCCTGGGACTGACGTTTCGGGCCCAGCACCGGCGCCGGCACCGGTTCGGGATCGGGGCGATCGGGAACGTGAAGAGCACGAGCGGTGTATGACAGGGAGAACCACCGCGTCGAAGGGACCGTGATCGTGCGACGTCGAGCCGTGCCGGCCATGTTGGCCGCCGCCGCGCTGCTGCTGACGGCCGGCTGCTCCTCCGACGACGGGGGCGGGGGCGGAGACGGAGGGGACGGCTGGAACCGGAGCGCCTCCCCCACCGGTACGTCCCCTGCCTCCCCTACGTCCGGGCAATCATCGCCCGCCGAGCCGACGCCCCCCGCGAAGGGCTCGGTCGAGGTGACCCGTACCGTCGCCACCGGCCTGGACAGCCCCTGGGGCCTGGCCCCGCTGCCCGACGGCGGCCTGCTGGTGTCCTCCCGGGACGACCGTACGATCACCCGGGTCGATCCGGACACCGGCGAGAAGACCGTGCTCGGCGAGGTGTCCGGAGTGTCGCCGGCCGGGGAGGGCGGGCTGCTCGGCATCGCGCTGTCGCCCGACTACGCCGCGGACCGGATGGTCTACGCCTACTACACCTCCGCCTCCGACAACCGGATCGTCCGCATGCTCTACGACGCCGGCAAACCGGCCGGTGAGCAGTTGGGCGCCCCGGACACGGTGTTCAGGGGCATCCCCAAGGGCTTCATCCACAACGGCGGCCGGATCGCCTTCGGCCCGGACAAGCTGCTGTACGTCGGTACGGGCGAGAGCGGCGACACCGGGCTGGCCCAGGACAAGGCGTCGCTGGGCGGCAAGATCCTGCGGCTGACCCCGGAGGGCGAGCCCGCGCCCGGGAACCCGTTCGCCGGCTCCCCGGTCTACTCCTACGGCCACCGCAATGTGCAGGGCCTGGCCTGGGACGGGAAACAGCGCCTGTTCGCCGCCGAGTTCGGCCAGGACACCTGGGACGAGCTGAACGCGATCACGCCGGGCGGCAACTACGGGTGGCCGAGGGCGGAGGGCCGCTCCGACGACGACGCCTATCTGGACCCGGTCGCCCAGTGGGGTACCGACGACGCCTCCCCGAGCGGCATCGCCTACGCCGCCGGGTCGGTGTGGATGGCGGGGCTGAAGGGCGAGCGGCTGTGGCGCGTGCCGCTGGACGGCACCAAGGCGGCGGCCGATCCGCAGTCCTTCCTCAAGGGCGAGTACGGCCGGCTGCGCACGGTCGTCGCGGCGGGCGACGGCAAGCTGTGGCTGGTGACCAGCAACACCGACGGCCGGGGCGACCCCGGGCAGGGCGACGACCGGATCCTGGAGCTGGCGGTGACCTGAGCGGCCCGCCGCTCACTCCTCGTCGGGTCCGGCCTCCGGCGGCTCCGGCCGCCGTACCACGACCTTTCCCGACGTGAGGTCTATCGGGCCGTGCCCGGGATCGCCGTCGCCGACGTCCTCCCGGGTCAGCTCCAGCCGGTTCTGCTCGTCCCGGGTGTGTTTGCGACCGGGTGCGAACAGATCCTCGAAAGCGTTGAACACATGACCTCCTCGGCCGTGTCCTCCAGCGTACGTCTCAGCCCGCCGTGCCCGAGGCGAGCGGGACGGACTGGGAGACGGGCGGGGAGAGGGGCGGGGAGAGGGGCGGGAACAGCCCCAGCCGGTGGGCCAGGGCGGCGGCCTCGCCGCGGCCGGAGACGCCGAGTTTGGCCAGGATGTTGGAGACGTGCACGCTGGCGGTCTTCGGGGAGATGAAGAGTTTCTCCGCTATCTGGCGGTTGCTGCGGCCGTCGGCGACCAGCCGCAGCACGTCGCGCTCCCTGGCGGTCAGGCCGAGCCGGCCGGCCGGGTCGGCGGGCTCGCCGGGGTGGCCGAGGCCGAGCCGGGCGCGCTGGGCGAGCCGGGCCACCGCGTCGGCGAGCGGGCGGGCGGCCAGGTGGTCGGCGGCGGCACCGGCGAGGCGCAGCAGCTCGGTGGCCCGGTGCCGTTCGTCGTCGCCGCCGGCGGTGAGCAGGGCCTCGGCCAGCCGGTGCCGGACCCGGGCCAGGTCGTAGGGGCGCTCCAGGGCCTCGAAGGCGGTGACCGCGTCGGTCCAGACCGCCGGGGCGTCGCGGCCCTCGGCGCGGTCGAGTTCCGCGCGGACCCACTCCGCGTGGGCGTGCCAGACGGGGGCGCCGGTGGTGAGCGATCTGGCGGCCGGGCGCAGGCGGGCGAGTACCTCGGCGCGGCCCTCCTCGGCGGCGGGCAGCGCGCGGACGGCGGCGGCCAGCAGCGGCCAGGCGTACCGCTGGGTGCCGGGCGGGAAACCGGCGTCCAGGGCGCGGAACAGCGCGGCGCGGGCCTCGGCGGCGGCGATCCCCACGGTCAGGGTGGCCAGCGGCACGGTGTTCTGCGGTACCGGGTCGTGGGCGCCGAAGGTGGCGCGGGCCTCGGCGAGCAGCCGGGCGGCGCCGGCCGTGTCCCCGCGGGCCAGGCCGACGGCGGCGAGGTGCAGCAGGGCGCTGCCGCGCGGCTTGGGGGCCAGGGTGACCGTGCGGGCCCGGGTGGCGGCCTGTACCGCCTCGTCCCAGTCGCCCAGGGAGATCAGTGACTCGGCGAGGTTGCCCCACACCCATGCCTCGGACTCCAGCAGGCCCGCCGCACGGGTGAGTTCGACCCCTCGGCGCAGCAGGGCGACCGCCTCCCGGGAGCGGCCGATGCCTTCCAGGTGGGAGGGGAGGTTGATGTGGCTGCGGGCCGCCACGGCGGACCGGCCGCCCGCGGTCGCCCGCTCCTGGACCTCGCGCATCTGGGCGAGCCCGGCCTCGGTCCGGCCCGCGTCGACCATCAGGCCGCCCAGGGTGAGCCGGGCGTTCAGCTCGATGTCGGCGGCGCCGACCATCCGGGCGTACTCGACGGCCCGCTCGGCGGCGGTGACCGCGGCCGGGCCGGGGTCGCGCAGCATCGACCAGTTGGCCGCCATGGACAGCACCTCGGCGTGCACCTCGGACGGCGGCAGACCGCGCACCAGGTCCTGGGCGATGCCCAGCTCGTGCCAGCCGTCGCCGCGGCCCTGGGCCTGGATCAGGACGGAGCGCTGGGTCCAGAACCAGGCGGCGCGCAGCGGGTCCGGCTCCTCCTCCAGCAGGCTCAGCGCCCGCTTGGTGATCTTCAGGGCGCGCTCCCGCTCCCCGCTCAGCCAGCCGGCGACGGCGGCCTCGGCCATCACGTCCAGGAAGGTCAGCGCCGTGACGTCGGGATCGCAGCCGTAGGCTCGGCGGGTCTCCGGGCCGGTCAGCGGGCACGGGTCCGCCCGGACCTCCTCGGGGGCCTGGTCCCACAGCTCCATCGCCCGCTCCAGGAGCCGCAGTTGCTCGGCGTACGCGTGCCGGTGGCCGGCCTCGACGGAGGCGTCCAGAACGGCGGGCAGGGCCTTGGCCGGGACGTGCGCGCGGTACCAGTAACTGGCCAGCCGGGTCACCCGCTGGTCGGCGGGGACCAGCGTCGGGTCGGCTTCCAGCGCCTCGGCGTAGCGGCGGTTGAGCCGGGCCCGCTCGCCGGGCAGCAGGTCGTCGGAGACCGCCTCGCGGACCAGGGAGTGCCGGAAGCGGTAGCCGTCGCCGTCCGGGGCGGGCCGCAAGAGGTTGGCGTTGACGGCGGCCCGCAGCGCCCCGTCGAGATCGTCCTCGGTGAGCCGGGCGACGGCGGCGAGCAGCCGGTGCTCGACGGTGGAGCCGCCCTCGGCGACGATCCGGGCCACCCGCTGGGCGCAGTCGGGCAGCGCCTCGACCCGGACCAGGAGCAGGTCGCGCAGCGAGTCGGTGAGGCCGTCGCAGCAGCCCTCGCGGGCGGCGACGGCGAGTTCCTCGACGAAGAAGGCGTTGCCGTCGGAACGTTCGTAGATGTCGTCGACCCGGCGCAGGTCGGGTTCGTCGGCGAGGATGCCGGCGATCTGCCGGGCCACCTCGGCGCGGGTGAAGCGGGCCAGGTCGACGCGGCGCACCGTGCGCAGCCGGTCCAGCTCGGCGAGCAGGGGGCGAAGAGGGTGGCGGCGGTGGATGTCGTCGGAGCGGTAGGTGGCCAGCACGACCAGGCGGCCGCGGCGCAGGGTGCGCAGCAGGTAGGCGAGCAGATGGCGGGTGGAGGCGTCGGCCCAGTGCAGGTCCTCCAGGACCAGGACGACGGGCTGACGGGCGGCGATCCGCTCCAGGAAGCGGGCGGTCAGCTCGAAGAGGCGGGCGGTGCTCTCCTCGTCGGGCCGGGCGAAGCGGGCGGCGGCCGGCTGCTCGGCCAGTTCGGGCAGCAGCCGGGCGAGTTCCTCCTCCTGGCCGGCGGCGGCCTCGGCCATGTCGGCGGGCAGGGCGCGGCGCAGGGCGCGCAGGGCGGCCGAGAACGGCGCGAACGGCAGCCCGTCGGCGCCGATCTCGACACAGCCGCCGACGGCGACGACGGCGCCCCGGCGCCGGGCGCCGGCGGCGAACTCCTCGACCAGCCGGGTCTTGCCGACCCCGGCCTCACCGCCGAGCAGCAGCGCCTGCGGCTCGCCTCCGGCGGCGGTCCCGGTGTCCTTCCCCATGTCCTTCCCGGCGCTCGCCCGGGTGAGCGCGTCGCCGAGCACGGCCAACTCGGCGGCGCGGCCGACGAACACGGGACTGACGGACCTGTTCTCCACACCGCCGAGCATCGCACGCGGGTCTGACACCGCGGCACCGGATTTCACGGCCGGCCCTCACGCCGCCCTGGCGAACCGGTGCCGGCGGAACCGGCCGGGGTCGCTCCCGGCCCCGGCGGCACTCCGCCGCGCCGCCAGCCGCTCGGCGCGCCGGGCCCGCAGCGCCGCGCGGACCAGCCGCGTGTGCGCGGCGCGGCGGACCAGGTCGGCGTGCCGGTACTGATGGACGTCGTGAAGGCCGTCGTAATGGACCCCGTAATGGGCGCCGTGGAGACCGTCGTAATGGGCTCCGTAATGGCTGCCGTACTGGAACATGGCACTTCCCCCGGTGAGAGCGTCGGTGTCGGCGGTGGTGGTCCATCGCGACTCCCCAACCCTCGCTCCGCAGGGGGCCGGCCCGCATCGGGCGGATTGCGCATCCTGGCGGCCGGCGCGGGGCCTCAGACACGTCTGAGGGGCCTTAAGGACGCGCGTGGTCGTCCTTGAGGCCCCTCAGAAGGCTCGGTCGCCGTCAGCCCGCGGACGGCACCGCCAGCAGGACGTCGGTGTACTTGAGCACGGCCAGGAGCAGGCCGATGACGCCCAGGGCGACGCCCGCCCAGGAGACCGACTTGATCCACGCCGGCTGCGGCCTGCCGGGCGCGCCGAACGCGGGCCGGGCCAGCACGACCACGCCGACGATCAGCGCGACGAGCGCGAAGACGCCGCCCCAGAGCGCGGTGGCCTGCCAGGCGTCGCCGTACCCCTTCTCCAGCATGGTCTGGACGTCCGAGGACGAGGTCGTCGCCAGCTGGCCGAGGACCGCCTGGCGGGCGGAGGCCACGGTGCCGACCCAGCTGCCGGTCAGCGACACGATGCCGAGCCCGGCGGAGACCACGGCGCCGGCGCCCTGCCCGACCCCGGAGGGGCCGTCCTCCTGGACGACGTCGGCGTCCTCGGCATCCTCGGCGTCCGAGGCGTCCGCAGCGTCCTCGGCCGCATCACCCTCCGTCACCTGCGATTCGTCCGTGACCTGCGATTCCTCCTTGGCCTCGGGGGCGTCGGTGGCGTTCTCCTCGTGCTCGTCCGCCTTCGTCGCGGCGCCGGTCTCGTCCACTGTCTTGGTTCCCATGTCTCGCACCGTACGGACGCTCTCTGAGAGGTCCCTTAATGATCGTTGTGAGAGGTACGCGCGCGTGCCGCACGCCATTCCGGCGCGAGTACGGCCCATATCTCCATGTCCTGGCGCACCCCACGGTACGGGTGGTGCTCCCGGAGCACGCCCTCGCGGGTCATGCCGAGCCGCCGCGCGGCGTTCACACTGGGCAGGTTCGCGGACGAGGCGTGCCACTCCACCCGGTGCATCCCGCGCTCGTCGACCGCCCAGTCGATCAGCACCCGGGCGCCGCGGGTGACGAGTCCCTTGCCGGTACCGGCCGGTTCCAGCCAGCAGCCGATCTCGCACAGGCCGGCCGCGGCGTCGAAGACCCGGAACAGGAGTCCGCCGACCAGCTTGCCGTCCAGCCACAGCCCGTGCAGGAAGCCGCTGTCGGCGGCGCGCTTGTCGGCGTACGAGGTGAGCAGCGCCCGCGCGGAGGCCAGGTCGGTGGCCTGGGTGCCGAACGGGATGTGCCGGGTGATGAACTCCCGTCCCCGGTCCAGGTGGGCCAGGAACTCCTCGGCGTGCCAGGGCTCCAGGGGACGCAGTTCGGCTCCGTCGTCACCCAGCGGTATCGCGTACATCCCGGTCCTGCTCCTTACGCAGTTGGCTCACTACATCGGTGAGCCTCTCATGCGCGGCACGGCACTCGGGCGGCTCGATGCTGATCCGGGGCAGCCGGGCCGCCAGCCACCCGGGCAGCCACCAGTTGGCGCGGCCCAGCAGGTGCATCAGCGCGGGCACCAGCAGGGTGCGCAGTACGAAGGCGTCCAGCGCGACGGCGGCGGCCAGCGCGATGCCGAACATGGCGATGACCCGGTCGCCGGCGAGGACGAAGGCGAGGAAGACGGCGATCATGATGACCGCCGCGGAGTTGATCACCCGGCTGGTCTCGGCGAGGCCGACCCGGACCGCGCGCCGGTTGTCGCCGGTCTCCAGCCACTCCTCGTACATCCGGCTGACCAGGAAGACCTGGTAGTCCATGGAGAGTCCGAAGAGCACCGAGACCATGATCACGGGCAGGAACGGTTCGATCGGGCCCGCGCGGCCCAGGCCCAGCGCCTCGCTCCCCCAGCCCCACTGGAAGACGGCGCCGACGACGCCGAACGATCCGGCGACGGCGGCGATGTTCATCGCGGCGGCCTTCAGCGGGATGCCGGCCGACCGGAAGGCCAGCAGGAGCAGCAGACAGCCGAGGCCCACCACGACGCCGACGAAGAGCGGCAGTTTGCCGACGATGACGTCGGCGAAGTCGTCGTACCCGGCCGTCGTCCCGCCGACCCGCACATCCAGCGCGGTGCCCCGCTCGGCGCGCGGCAGCACCTCGGTGCGCAGCCGGTCCACCAGGTCACTGGTCCGCCGCGACTGCGGGGCCGTGTCGGGTACGACGGTCAGATACGCGGTGTCGCCGCCGGAGTCGAAGGTCACCGGCGTCACCGAGGCGACGCCCTCGGTGCCGCGCAGGGTGGCGTCGAGGTTGTCCAGGGCCAGCCGGTCCTCGGCACCGCCGACCTCGGTGACCAGGGTGAGCGGCCCGTTGACGCCGGGTCCGAAGCCCGCGGCCAGCAGGTCGTAGGCGGCCCGGGTGGTGCTGCCCTTCGGGTCGTTGCCCTGGTCCGAGGTGCCCAGCCGCAGGCCGAGGGTGGGCAGCGCGAGGACGGTGACGACGAGCAGGGCGGCGGCGCCGAGGGCCTTGGGGTGGCGTTCCACGAAGGCGGACCAGCGGGCGGCGAGTCCGGTCGGCAGCACCGGCTCGGGGCCGTGCTCGGCGAGCCGGCGGCGCTCGCGGCGGCTGAGCGCGCGGGGGCCGATGAAGCAGAGCAGGGCGGGCAGCAGGGTGACGGCGGCGGCGACGGTGAGGACGACGGTCAGCGCGGCGGCCACCGCCACGCCGCCCAGGAAGCTCAGCCGCAGCACCAGCATGCCGAGCAGGGCGATGCAGACGGTGGCGCCCGCGAAGACGACCGCGCGGCCGGTGGTGCGTACCGCGTGCACGGCGGCCTCGGCGGGGCCGAGGCCGCGTTTGAGGCCGCGCCGGTGCCGGGTGACCAGGAACAGCGCGTAGTCGATGCCGACGCCGAGCCCGATCAGCATGCCGAGCATCGGCGCGAAGTCGGCGACGGTCATGACGTGGCCGAGCAGGGTGATGCCGGCGTAGGCGGTGCCGACGGAGACCAGCGCGGTGCCGATCGGCAGCAGGGCCGCGGCGAGCGAGCCGAAGGCGAGGAACAGGACGACGGCGGCGACGGCCACCCCGACGGCCTCGGCCAGGTGTCCGCCGGGCGCCTCGGTCACCGCGACCGCGCTGCCGCCCAGTTCGACCTGGAGTCCGTCGGTCGCGGCGGCCCGGGCGGTGGCGGCGACGGCCCGCGCGTCGGCCTCGGCGATGTCCCCGGCCGGTGCCTCGAAGGCGACGGTGGCGTAGGCGGTGTGCGAGTCCGGGCTGATCCGGTCGGTCTCGGGATCGTCGTAGGGGCCGGTCACGGCGGCCACGCCGGGCAGCGCGGCGATGGTGTGCAGCGTCTCGGTCATGGTCTGTTCGACGGCGGCGGCCCGCACCGAGCCGGAGGCGGTGTGCCAGACCACGGTGTCGCTGTCGCCGCCGAGGCCGGGAAATCCGGCGGCGAGGAGTTTCGAGGCGCGGCTCGACTCGGTGCCGGGCACCTCGTAGTCGTTGGAGTACGAGCTGCCGGTGACGACCGCGGCGGCGGCGACGCCGGCCAGGGCGAGCAGCCAGAGCAGGACGGTGACGAGGCGGCGCCGGACGCACCAGCGGGCAAGAGCTGCCACGGACGTACTCCCGGAATGTCTGATTATGGATCTTTGACACACTCTTGCAGGGAGACGTGACTCTTTGTGGGATTCGTGGGTTTGTTCACAACAGTTGACAGAAAGAACAGAAAGAGGGGCACGCCGTGACCGGCGTGCCCCTCTTCATGAGGAGTGCGTGGCTCAGCCCTCCTCGACCCCCAGCTTCTGGAGGATGAGCTCCTTGACGCGGGCGGCGTCCGCCTGGCCGCGGGTCGCCTTCATGACGGCGCCGACCAGCGCGCCGGCCGCGGCCACCTTGCCGGACTGGATCTTGGCGACGATGCCCGCGTTGCCGGCGATCACCTCGTCCACGGCGGCCGACAGCGCGCCCTCGTCCGAGACGACCTTCAGACCGCGCTTCTCGACCACCTCGTCCGGCGTGCCCTCACCGGCCAGCACGCCCTCGATGACCTGGCGGGCCAGCTTGTCGTTCAGGTCGCCCTTGGCGACCAGCTCCGCCACCCGGGCCACCTGCTCGGGCGTGATCGGCAGTTCGTCCAGCGGCTTCTGCGACTCGTTGGCGCTGCGGGCCAGCTCGCCCATCCACCACTTGCGGGCGGACGCCGCGTCGGCCCCGGCGTCGATGGTGGCGACGATCGGCTCCAGCGCGCCGGCGTTGAGGATCGACTGCATGTCGGTGCCGGAGATCCCCCACTCCTCGCGCAGCCGGTTGCGGCGCACCAGCGGCAGTTCGGGCAGCTGGGCGCGGATCTCCTCGACCCACTCGCGGGCGGGCGCCACCGGCACCAGGTCGGGCTCCGGGAAGTACCGGTAGTCCTCGGCCTCCTCCTTCACCCGGCCCGAGGTCGTCGACCCGGTGTCCTCGTGGAAGTGGCGGGTCTCCTGGATGATCGTGCCGCCACCGCTCAGCACCGCCGCGTGCCGCTGGATCTCGAAGCGGGCCGCGCGCTCCACGGACCGCAGCGAGTTGACGTTCTTCGTCTCGGACCGGGTGCCGAACTTCTCCCGGCCGTGCGGGCGCAGCGACAGGTTCACGTCGCAGCGCATCTGGCCCATCTCCATCCGGGCTTCCGACACGCCGAGCGCCTTGATGACCTCGCGCAGCTCACGGACGTACGCCCGCGCCACCTCCGGCGCGCGCTCGCCGGCGCCCTCGATCGGCTTGGTGACGATCTCGATCAGCGGGATGCCGGCCCGGTTGTAGTCGAGCAGCGAGTGCGAGGCGCCGTGGATACGGCCGGTCGCGCCACCGACGTGCAGCGACTTGCCGGTGTCCTCCTCCATGTGGGCGCGCTCGATCTGCACCCGGAAGGTCTCGCCGTCCTCCAGCTGTACGTCGAGGTAGCCGTCGAAGGCGATCGGCTCGTCGTACTGGGAGGTCTGGAAGTTCTTCGGCATGTCCGGATAGAAGTAGTTCTTCCGGGCGAAGCGGCACCATTCGGCGATCTCGCAGTTGAGCGCGAGGCCGATCCTGATGGCGGACTCGACGCCGGTCGCGTTGACGGCCGGCAGGGCGCCGGGCATGCCGAGGCAGACCGGGCAGGTCTGGCTGTTCGGGTCGGCGCCGAGCTCGGTCGAACAGCCGCAGAACATCTTGGTCCTGGTGCCGAGTTCGACATGGACCTCGAGGCCCATGACGGGGTCGTACGACGCGAGTGCGTCCTCGTACGACACCAGGTCGGTCGTGGTGGTCACGGTGCTACTTCCCTCTCAGCCCAGCAGGACGTCGTCGTCGCCCAGCCGCTTGAGCTCGCGGTAGAGGATGGCGAGGCCGGTGACGATGGCGGCGGCGGACACGGCGGCGTCGACCAGCCGGAGCGTGTCGCTCTCGGTCCGGGCGAGCTTCGCCTGCTTGGCGACGCTGAGCGCGCCGAACGCGGTGGTGGCCATGGACAGGTACAGGCCGTTCTTGGACTTCTTGAAGCCCTTGGCCTTCGACAGCTTGCTCACAGCGACGGTGCCTCCTCGATCAGCGGGTGGCCCCACTTTTCCACGAAGGCGGCCTCGACGGCGGCGCCGACCTTGTACAGCCGGTCGTCCTTCATGGCGGGGGCGATGATCTGAAGCCCCACCGGCAGGTTGTCCTCGGGGGCGAGGCCGCAGGGCAGCGACATGGCCGCGTTGCCCGCCAGGTTGGTGGGGATGGTGCACAGGTCGGCGAGGTACATCGCCATCGGGTCGTCGGCGCGCTCGCCGATCGCGAAGGCGGTGGTCGGGGTCGTCGGCGAGACGATCACGTCGACCTGCTCGAACGCCTTCTCGAAGTCGCGGGTGATGAGCGTCCGGACCTTCTGCGCGGAGCCGTAGTACGCGTCGTAGTACCCGCTGGACAGTGCGTACGTGCCGAGCATGATGCGGCGCTTGACCTCGGGGCCGAAGCCGGCCTCGCGGGTCAGCGAGGTGACTTCCTCGGCGGAGTGCGTGCCGTCGTCGCCGACCCGGGCGCCGTAGCGCAGGCCGTCGAAGCGGGCCAGGTTGGAGGAGCACTCCGAGGGCGCGATCAGGTAGTACGCGGAGAGCGCGAGGTCGAAGGACGGGCAGTCCAGCTCGACGATCTCGGCGCCCAGCTTCTTCAGCAGCTCGACCGACTCGTCGAACCGCTGGATGACGCCGGCCTGGTAGCCCTCGCCGCGGAACTGCTTGACGACGCCGACCCGCATGCCCTCGACGCCGCCGTTGCGGGCCGCCTCGACGACCGCGGGGACCGGGGCGTCGATGGAGGTGGAGTCCATCGGGTCGTGGCCGGCGATCACCTCGTGCAGCAGCGCCGCGTCCAGGACCGTACGGGCGCAGGGGCCGCCCTGGTCGAGGCTGCTGCTGAAGGCCACCATGCCGTAGCGGGAGACGCCGCCGTAGGTCGGCTTGACGCCGACCGTGCCGGTGACGGCCGCGGGCTGGCGGATGGAGCCGCCGGTGTCGGTGCCGATGGCCAGCGGCGCCTGGAAGGCGGCGAGCGCGGCGGAGGAACCGCCGCCGGAACCGCCGGGGATCCTGGTGAGGTCCCAGGGGTTGCCGGTCGGCCCGTACGCGCTGTTCTCGGTGGAGGACCCCATGGCGAACTCGTCCATGTTGGTCTTGCCGAGGATGACGACGTCGGCGGCCTTCAGCTTCCTGGTGACCGTGGCGTCGTACGGCGGGATCCAGCCTTCGAGGATCTTGGAGCCGACGGTGGTCGGCACGCCCTCGGTGGTGAAGATGTCCTTGAGCGCGAGCGGAACGCCGGCCAGCGGGCCGAGCCGCTCGCCGCGCTCGCGCTTGGCGTCCACGGCACGGGCCTGGGCGAGCGCGCCCTCGCGGTCGACGTGCAGGAAGGCGTGCACCTTCTCGTCGACGGCCTCGATCCGGGCCAGGTGCGCCTCGGTGACCTCTACGGCGGTCAGCTCGCCGGAGGCGATCTTCGCGGCGATCTCGGCCGCGGTGAGCTTGATGATGGGGCTGTCCGTCATGGCGGGTTACTCCTCCCCCAGGATCTGCGGCACCTTGAAACGCTGCTGCTCCTGGGCCGGGGCGCCGGAGAGCGCCTGCTCGGGCGTGAGCGACGGACGGACCTCGTCCGGCCGCATGACGTTGGTCAGCGGGAGCGGGTGCGAGGTCGGCGGTACGTCTTGGTCGGCGACCTCGCTGACGCGGGCGACCGCGCCGATGATGTCGTCCAGCTGTCCCGCGAAGTGCTCGAGCTCTTCGGGCTTCAGCTCCAGACGCGCCAGCCGGGCGAGGTGGGCGACCTCCTCGCGCGTGATGCCAGGCATGCAGCGTTCCTCTGGGGTGAGAGTGGGTGTTCCGGTATGTCGCCCAATCCTATGGGGCGGCGCCCTTCGGCCGTTAAACGGTTGTCCGGTGGCGGCTGCACGGCGGGCCGGGCGGCGGTTTCCCCGCCTTCCGGTCAGCGGTTTCGCGGCTTGCCGGCCGGCGGTTCCGCCGCCTTGACCGCTCGGCGGTTTCGCCGCCTCGCGGTCAGACCGCGAACAGCAGGCCCGCGCTGATCAGGACGACGATCGCGGTGGCGAAGTGGATGCCGAAGGCGACCGCCCGCGTACCGCCGTGGCGCAGCACTATCAGGGTGTCGCCGAGCGGCGCGATCGCCACGACCAGCATGAACCAGGCCTCCGCGCGGGCCCCGGCGAAGGCCAGCAGGGCCAGGCCCAGCACGCCGTAGCTGAGGTCCCTGACCCCCTTGACGGACAGGTAGGCGGCGTCGCCGTCGGGCTTGGCGGGCACGCCGTAGCCGGCCGCGGCGGGGTGCGGCCGGAGCAGGAAGCGCGCTCCGATGAACAGGATGAAGAGGTCGAGGACGACGGCCAGGACGTACGCGGTCACGGTCATGCCAGAACTCCTTGCTAGCGCTGCTAGATCTTAGAGCGAAGCTAGCAGAGCATCGACAGGATGGCTAGCGCTGCTAGAATCGCGGTCATGTCGATCCAGACGCGCCGGGAGCGCGAACGAGCGGAGCGGGAGCGGCTGATCGTCGCCGCCGCGCGGGAACTGGCCGAGGCCGAGGGCTGGGACGCGGTGACCACCCGGCGGCTGGCGGCCGAGATCGAGTACAGCCAGCCGGTCCTCTACAGCCACTTCAAGGGCAAGGGCGCGATCATGGCGGCGGTCGCGGTGGAGGGGTGCGCGGAGCTGGCCGGGGAGTTGCGCGCGGCCCGCACCGGGGCACCGCCGGGCCGCGCGGCCCTCACCGCGGTGGGTGAGACGTACACGGCGTTCGCGCGGCGCCGGCCCGCGCTGTACGACGCGATGTTCACACTCGCCGTGGACCTGCCGTTCGCCACGCCCGAGGCACCGGCCGCGCTGTGGGCGGCGTTCGAGGAACTGTCCGCGGCGGTGACGCCGATCGCGGCCGAGGGCGACGACCCGGCGCTGCTCACCGAGACGTACTGGGCCGGCCTGCACGGCCTGGTGACACTGATGCGGAGCGGCCGGCTGCCGGAAGCGGATCACGACCGCCGGCTGGCGCTGCTGTGCGCACGCTTCTAGACGAGATGCGCCTCATCGCCGGGTGCGGGGGCCATGTGGCTGGTCGCGCGGTCCCGCGCGCCCCTGCAGGGCGCCCGCACCGGCCGCTCTACTCCTCCACCACCGCCGGCAGCGCGGCAGCGGGCCGCTGCCAGCCGCGCGACCCCCGCGCCCGCAGCCAGGCCGTCATCTCGTCCGGCGGCATCGCCGCCGCCACCAGCCAGCCCTGTACCGCGTCGCAGCCGAGGTCGCGCAGCCGCTCCCAGGTCTCGTCGTCCTCCACGCCCTCGGCGACGACCAGCAGGCCGAGGGAGTGCGCCAGGTCGACCGTGCACCGCACGATCTCCGCGTCCTCGTTGTCGATGGCCAGCCGGGCCACGAAGGAGCGGTCGATCTTCAGCTCGCTGACCGGCAGTCTGCGCAGATGGACGAGGGAGGAGTAGCCGGTGCCGAAGTCGTCCAGGGACATCTTCACGCCGTGCCCGGTCAGCCCGGCGAGGGTGTCGGCGGCGCGCTGCGGGTCCTCCAGGAGGACGTGTTCCGTGATCTCCAGCTGGAGCGCGCCCGCCGGGACGCCGTGCCGGGCGAGCCGGGCGGCGACCAGGCCGGCGAAGCCGGGGGTGTGCACGTCGCGCGGCGAGACGTTGACCGCGACCGGCACGAACAGGCCCTGCGCCCGCCACCGGGCGACCTGCGCGAGCGCGGTGTCCAGCACGTACTCGGTGAGGTGCGGCATCAGCCCGGAGGACTCGGCGATCGCTATGAACTCGTCCGGCGGCACCTTGCCGCGCTCCGGGTGCACCCACCGCACCAGTGCCTCCAGGCCCGCGACCTGTCCGTCGAAGCGGACCTTGGGCTGGTAGTGCAGTTGCACCTCGCGGGCGTCCAGGGCGCGGCGCAGGTCGCCGAGCAGACCGAGGCGGTCCGGGGTGTTGGAGTCCCGCTTGGACTCGTACGCCTCGACGCCGGTGCGGTCCCGCTTCGCCTGGTACATCGCCACGTCGGCCCGGCGCAGCAGCCCTTCGGCGTCCACGGCGTGGTCGGGGAAGACGGCGACCCCGGCGCTGGCCTCCAGGACGAGGGTGAGTCCGTCCAGGTCGAGCGGGGAGCTGAGGGCGCCGACCAGGCCGCGGGCGACCTGGGTGGCGGACGTGGTGGAGTCGGCGACGGGCAGCAGGACGGCGAACTCGTCGCCGCCGAGCCGCGCGGCCTCCGCCCCGCGCGGCAGCGCCAGCCGCAGCCGGTCGGCGATCTGGAGCAGCAGCCGGTCGCCGGCCAGGTGCCCCAGGGTGTCGTTGACGGACCGGAAACGGTCCAGGTCGATCAGCATCAGGGCGGTACGCACGCCGATCCGCTCGGCGTCGTCCAGCGCGGTCCAGATCCGCTCCTGGAGCCACTGCCGGTTGGGCAGGCCGGTCAGCGGGTCGCGGAGCTGTTCCTCGGCGCGGGCGCGGGCGATCCACAGGGTGGAGTCGAGGGCGATCAGCGGGATCGCGAACAGCGGCAGCAGCACCGGCTGGGCGAAGGCGACCACGCAGATCAGCGGCGCGATGCCGAGCAGGGCGATGGCGACCAGGCCCTGTCTGGCCAGCGCGGTGCGGGCGATGGTGGGCAGGCCGGGGCGCGGAGTGTGCAGGTACCACAGCAGGGTGCGGGTGACGGCGAGGTAGGCGACGGCGACCAGCACCACCTTGGGCGCGGCGGCGACCGTCCAGCCGCCCGGGTCCCAGGGGTCCTCCACGGAGGGCGCGGCGCCGCAGGCGCCCAGCAGGGCGGCGCCGGCCGCGATGCCGAGGATGTCGACCGCGCCGTGCAGCACGCCCTGGCGCCAGCGGCCGCGGCGGGCGACGCCGACCAGGACGACGACGGTGAGGCTGACCATGCCGGCCGGGACCCAGCCGTAGAGCAGCAGGACGGCGAGGGTGAGGGCGGCGCCGGAGCCGGTGCCGCCCCACCAGCGGGCCCGGCCGAGCAGCACGAGGTGACCGACGACGATGCCGGTCAGCAGGGCCAGCGACCAGCCGGCCGCGCCGGACGGGAAGAGCGCGTGCCCGTCGGTGAAGGCCCGGTAGAACCCGGCGCCGAGCACGAACCCGGCCGCCGCCACCACCGCCGCGGGCAACGCGGGCCAGGACAGGTGCCGTTCGGCGTCGGGGTCCGGCAGGCCGGAAGCGCGCTCGGGGCCGCGGCCGGCCGGCGCGGCCCGGACGGCGTGTCCCTGGCCACCGCCTTCCGGCGCGGGCCGCTCGGCCCGCCGGCCGGTCCGCGCCGCGTCCAACAGGCGGCGCGGGCGCAGCCGTGAGCCCGGGGCGGCGCTCTCGGTCGGTTCCATTCCCGTCCCTCTCACAGCCGGCGGTGCCCACGCCACGCGGCCCGATGCCCGGGGGCCGTCGACGGGCCGCGTGGGAAAGTCCGTTTCCCGGCTCCTTCGGAGCACGGGGATGCCCCGGCCGCGGTTGGGCACGGCAGGCGCACATCTCAACAGTAGGCCGCAGAAGGCTTCCACGGGCACCGGTCGGCGACGGTTGCCCGATTGCGCCCTGGCCACCCTTATGCATCTGATATGCACCGAACGGGTGGCCTTCAACCGCTATTCCTCAGCCGAAAGCGCGACATCCGTTGCGGCTTCGGGCCCTTGTTCGAGCAGGACGTCGAAGCCGTCCTCGTCGAGCACCGGGACCTTCGCCTGCACCGCCTTGTCGTACTTGGAGCCGGGGTTGTCGCCGACGACGACGAACGAGGTCTTCTTCGACACCGAGCCGGTCACCTTGGCGCCCCGGCTCTGGAGCGCCTCCTTGGCGCCGTCCCGGGTGTAGCGCTCCAGGGTGCCGGTGACGACGACGGTGAGTCCTTCGAGCGGGCGCGGGCCCTCGTCCTCGCCGGTGGACTGCTCCTCCAGGGGGACGCCGGCCGCCTTCCACTTGCGGACGATCTCGCGGTGCCACTCCTCGGCGAACCACTCCTTGAGCGAGGCGGCGATGATCGGCCCGACCCCGTCGGTGCCCGCCAGCTCCTCCTCGGTGGCCTGGTCGATGCGGTCCACGGAGCGGAACTGGCGGGCGAGTTCCTGCGCGGCGACCGGTCCGACGTGCCGGATGGAGAGCCCGTTGAGGAACCGGGCCAGCGGCCGGGTCCTGGCCTCCTCGATGTTCTTCAGCAGCGCGAGGGTGTTCTTCTTCGGCTCGCCCTTCTGGTTGGCGAAGACCGTGACGACCTTCTCCTCGCCGGTCTTGGGATCGCGCTTGGGCAGCCCGCTGTCCGGGTCCAGGACGTACGCCTTGATGGGCAGCAACTGCTCCACGGTCAGGTCGAACAGGTCGCCCTCGTCGACCAGCGGCGGGTCGGCCGGCTCCAGCGGGCGGGTCAGCGCGGCCGCGGCGACGCCCCCGAAGTGCTCGATGTCCAGGCACTGCCGGCCGGCCAGGTAGGCGACGCGCTCCCGCAACTGGGCGGGACAGGTCCGCGCGTTGGGGCAGCGCAGGTCGATGTCGCCCTCCTTCATGGCCTTCAGCGGCGTCCCGCACTCGGGGCACTCGGCCGGCATCACGAACTCCCGCTCGCTGCCGTCCCGCAGGTCGGCGACCGGCCCGAGGATCTCCGGGATCACGTCACCGGCCTTGCGCAGCACCACGGTGTCGCCGATGAGCACGCCCTTGGCCTTGACCACCTCCTGGTTGTGCAGGGTGGCGAACTCGACCTCGCTGCCGGCCACGGTGACCGGCTCGACCTGCGCGTAGGGCGTGACCCGGCCGGTGCGGCCGACGCCCACCTTGATGTCGACCAGCTTGGTGTTGACCTCTTCGGGCGCGTACTTGTAGGCGATGGCCCAGCGCGGTGCCCGCGCGGTGGAGCCGAGCCGGCCCTGGAGCCGGATCTCGTCCAGCTTGACCACGACACCGTCGATCTCGTGCACCACCGAGTGCCGGTTCTCGCCGTAGTACGCGATGAACTCGTGCACCTCGGCGAGGGTGTCGACGGCCCGGTTGTACGGGGAGGTGGGCAGCCCCCACTCCTTGAGCAGCCCGTACGCCTCGGAGAGCCGGGTCGGACCCGGGTAGCCCTCCAGGACGCCGATGCCGTGCACCACCATGTGCAGCGGGCGGGTGGCGGTGACCCGGGGGTCCTTCTGGCGCAGCGAACCGGCCGCCGCGTTGCGCGGGTTGGCGAAGGGCTTGTCGCCGGCCTCGACCAGCCGGCGGTTGAGCTCCTCGAACTTCTCCATCGGGAAGTAGACCTCACCGCGGATCTCCACGAGGCCGGGCACCCGCTCGCCGTGCAGCCGCTCGGGGATGTCGGCGATGGTGCGCACGTTGGGCGTGATGTCCTCGCCGGTGCGGCCGTCGCCGCGGGTGGCGGCGCGGACCAGCCGGCCGTGCTCGTAGGTGAGATTGACGGCGAGTCCGTCGACCTTCAGCTCGCACAGGAAGTGGAACTTCTGCTCGCCCAGCTCCTTGTGCAGCCGCTCGGCCCAGGCGGTCAGCTCCTCCTCGTTGAACGTGTTGTCCAGAGAGAGCATCCGGGAGCGGTGCTCGACGGCGGTGAACTCCGTCTCGTAGGACCCGGCGACCTTCTGGGTCGGGGACTCGGGGGTGCGCAGCGGCGGGTACTCCGCCTCCAGCGCCTCCAGCTCGCGCAGC
The DNA here is from genome assembly GCF_052216785.1 of Streptomyces sp. JW3. Taxonomy (NCBI): domain Bacteria; kingdom Bacillati; phylum Actinomycetota; class Actinomycetes; order Kitasatosporales; family Streptomycetaceae; genus Streptomyces; species Streptomyces sp. JW3. Next base: position 71,003 of record NZ_JBQOUX010000016.1, read on the forward strand.
AGCCGGTCGAACTCCGCGTCGGTGACGACGGGGGCGTCCTTCACGTAGTACCGGAAGCGGTGCTCCTCGATCCGCTCGGCGAGCTGGGCGTGCTGCTCCCGCGCCTCGGCGGGCACGCTCGTGGTCTCCGCTTGCTTGTCGCCGGCCACCGTGTATGTCCTCCCGTTACTCTGGGTTGTCCGCGAGTGATCTCGCCGCCCGGACGCAGTGGGCGAGCGCCCGCCGCGCGTACTCGGGGGACGCGCCCGCGAGTCCGCACGCCGGAGTCACCGTGACCGCCTCCGCGAGAAGCCCCGGATGCAGCCCCAGCCTGCGCCACAGCGTTCTGACACCCGAAACGCTACCGGCAGGGTCTGACAATGGGCCGTCCGCGCCCGGCACGACACCGGCGAACAGCCGGGTACCGCCCTCCACGGCCTCCCCGATCACCTCGTCGTCACGCTCGGTGAGCAGCGCGAAGTCGAAGGAGACGCCGTCCACGCCGGCCCGGCGCAGCAGGGCGAACGGGACGTCGGGGGCGCAGGAGTGCACCACGGCCGGGCCGCCGCCGTGCACGCCGAGGACGTCCCGCAGGCCGGCCTCGACGACCTGCCGGTCGGTGGCCCGGTGGGTGCGGTAGCCGCTGGCGGTCTTGATCTGTCCGCGCAGGACGGCGGTGAGGGACGGCTCGTCGAGCTGGAGCACGACGGTGGCGCCGGGGATCCGGCGGGCGACCTCGGCGAGGTGCTGGCGCAGCCCCTCGGCGAGCGAGGCGGCGAGGTCGCGGCAGGCGCCGGGGTCGCTCAGTACCGCCTCGCCGTTCCTGAGTTCCAGCGCGGCGGCCAGCGTCCAGGGCCCGACCGCCTGGACCTTCAGCAACCCCTCGTAACCCTGGGTGTACTCCTCCAGGGCGTCGAGGTCCTCGCGCAGCCAGGACCGGGCCCGCCGGGTGTCCCGGCCCGGCCGGTCGCCGAGCCGCCAGCCGCTGGGCTCCACGCGCGCGTACAGCTCGACGAGCATCCCGGCGGTGCGCCCGATCATGTCGGCGCCGGGCCCGCGGGCGGGCAGCTCGGGCAGGTACGGGAAGTCCTCGAACGTACCGGTGACGGTCTTGACGGCCTCGCGCGCGTCCTGGCCCGGCATGGAGCCGACGCCGGTGGCCGCACCGAACCTGGTCTGGCTGTTTTCGCTCACCGGTGCAGCCTACGGAACCCGCGGCGGCCCGCTCACCGGCCGGGGCGCACCGTGAGGTCGTTGACCTCGGCGTCCCGGGGCAGGTCCAGGGCCATCACGAGGGCGGTGGCGACCGACTCGGGGTCGATCCAGCGCGCCGGGTCGTACTCCTTGCCCTCCTGCTGGTGCACCTTGGCCTGCATGGGGCTTGCGGTGCGGCCGGGGTAGACGGAGGTGACCCGGACCCCGCCGGCGTGCTCCTCCTGGCGCAGGGAGTCCGCGAGGGCCTTCAGTCCGTGCTTGGAGGCGGCGTACGCGGCCCACTCGGCGCCCGCGTTGAGCCCGGCGCCGGAGTTCACGAAGACGACGTGCCCTTGCGCGGCGCGCAGCTGCGGCAGCAGCAGCCGGGTCAGCTCGGCGGGTGCGATGAGATTGACGTTGAGCTGGTGCCGCCAGGACTTCGGGGTCAGTTCCCCGACCGGTCCGAGGTCGACGACGCCGGCGATGTGCAGGAGCGAGTCGACGCGGTCCGGCAGCGACTGGTGGGACAGCGCCCAGGACAGCTTGTCCGGGTCGGCCAGGTCGCCGACGAGGGTCCTGGCGCCGGGGAAAGCGGCGGCCAGTTCCTTGGCGCGGCCCGCGTCGCGCGCGTGCAGCACGATCTCGTCCCCGCGCGCGTGCAGGCGGCGGGCGACGGCCGCGCCGATGCCGGAGCCCGCTCCGGTGATCACATGGGTAGCCATGCCGCCATGCTCGCACCGTTCCTAGCGACTGAGCGGGAGTGAGTCCTGTTGCCAGAACCCGTGCTCAGCCGAACACCCCGCACGGTCTTGGGTGTTCTGGTCCACCGCGTTCGCTCCGCGTCCGGCGCGCACGGATCGTGTCCGTGGTCCGGGGACGCGGGGGCGGTTTCCCTCGCTCCCTTGGTCGTGGGGTCGGGCCTGGGCGGTCCGATGCCCGTGCACATCGCTCTGGTGTGCACGGGGCGGTGTCGTCCGTCGCCTGATCCGGTGTCCGAGGGCGCGCCTGCCGATGGCCACCGAGGCGGCGGCGTGTCGGCTGGTCTTGTGGGTTTTGCTGGTGAGGGGGGCTTGCCAGTGCTGGGCGCCCCAGATGCTGGTGTAGGCGGGATCGACGGCGATCACACCGATGCCGGCTTCCGCGCACATGGACAGCAGGCGTGCGCGTAGGCGGCCGGTGGGGATGCCGGAGATGAGCTGCCTGAATCGCTTGCGACGGCCGTGTTTCTCACGGGTGGTGGAGCCGGTGAAGTCGAGGTCTTCGATCGCGATGGCCTGCACGCCGGTCTGTTCGGCCCAGTGCAGGAGGCGGGTGAGGGCGTGGCGGAGCTGGGCGTCGCGGTGCGACGTACTGCCGGTGAGCCGGTAGTCGAAGCGGCGGGGTGTGCCAAGAGGGTTGCCGTGTTCGTCGAGGCGCCATGCGGCGAGGTGGTCGGCGTTGGTGTCCACGGCGATCACGCCGTCCGCGCGAAGCGTGGCCAGTGGCACGACGGGCAGGCTTTTACGGGTCCAGGAGGCGTCGAGGTACCAGCGGCCCCGGACCGTGTCCAGGTGCATGCGGTAGGCCACGGACCGGTTCGCTTCGATCCGGTCCCGCCATTGTTCGCCCCGGTGTGGGAAGGCGGCCTTCGCGGCCAGCGCGTACCGGCCGTGCTGAGCGTTTGCGTGCTCGGCGAGGGGGGCGGGCAGCTTGATGCTGATCTCGCCGTCGGGGCTGACGCGGATCGTCTCGTTGCCGAACCGTTTGCCGGACTCGCCGTCGGCGGTCAGGAACCACCGCGCTGCCTCCCACTGTGCTCGCCACCGCGCCTCGGTCAGGTTCGCGGCGGTGAGGTGGTGGCGGGTGCCCAGCAGCCGGCGGCCGCCGCGTGTGATCGACACGCGTCCGGCGGCGCGTTCGGCCGCGACCTGTTCGTACCGCTCTTCGAGGACCGCCAGGCGCCGGGACTTGTTGAACCACTCGTTGGAGGACCGGTAGCCGCCGGGCCGGCCCCGGCTGCCCTTCTGTCCGACAGGCAGGGACAGCCGGTGGCGGATCATGCGGATACCGGCATCCAGGGATTGCAGGTGCGCGTGCTGCGCACGCCTGGACAGACCCCACTGGTCGTGCGTGGTGGACGTGATGGAACCGGCCCAGCGGGAGGACGACAACGCCGTCAGGTCGCGTTTACGCTCGGCCCACGTGTCGGTGGAGTGCTCCAGGCCGTCACGGCACCTGCGGGCCAGATCACGCGAGGCCAGCGTGCCCAGGTGCGTGCCGATCAGGCGCAGCACCTTCTCGTCCTCGGCCGTCAGTCCCTTGAGACGGTCGCGGATGCTGACCCCCCTCGGGCCGTCGGCGACGAACGGCCGGGCGATCTGCCGCAACGGCCTGCGCCGGTCAGCCATGCTCGGCGGCCTGAAGCGCTTTGCGGGCACGGTTCTTCGCTGACCGGCGCCCGTACAGGCGGGCGCAGAAGGAGGTCAGCACCTCCACCATGTCCCGCACCAGGTCCTCCTCGACCTCGCCGTCGTCCAGCACGACCAAGCGGCGCCCGGTCGCGGACAGGGCGGCCTCGACCAGCTCGACGTTCATCCGACCGAGGCGATCCTTGTGTTCCACCACCACCGCCTGCACGGCAGGGTCGGCAAGCAGCCGCTTGGCCTTGGAACGGGCGCCGTTCATACCGGAGGCGATCTCGGACTCCACCCGCACCACCCGGTGCCCCGCCAAGGCAGCCCACCGGGCCAGCCGGGCGACCTGGCGCTCCAGATCGCCCCTCTGATCGTGCGACGAGACGCGGGCATACAGACCCAGCCCGCCGAACGCCTCGGGCGCGGCACCGGCCTCCACGTTCACAAGGATCGTGCGCGGACCGACCCGCTGAGCCGGCACCGGCAGCATCCCCTCACGAAACCAGCGATACGCGGTCTGTGGATGCACGCCCTGCGTCTTCGCCCACTCCGTGAGATTCACACTCAGACAACGACACTCACTCATACATGGTTACGCTCACTTACCCGACCTCGAGGGGCAGCAGTTGAAGACCCCCTGGAGGTCAGCCGACGCCCTGGCTCTCCTCCAGATAGGCCAGCGCGCCGACCGGCTCCTCGGCGAAGAACACCAGTTCGCCCAGCGGGCGCGGCAGGAAGCCCTCGTCCTCCATCCGGCGGAACTGTTCCTTGAGTCCGTCGTAGAAGCCGGCGGTGTTGAGCAGGACGACCGGCTTGTCGGTGTGCCCGTGCTTCTTCAGCTCCAGGATCTCGGTCGCCTCGTCCAGCGTGCCGGTGCCGCCCACCATGACGACCACGGCGTCGGCCTTCTCCAGCAGCAGCCGCTTGCGTTCGGCCAGGTCGGCGGCGATCACCATCTCCTCCACGCCCTGGCGCGCCTTGGCCGCCAGGAACGTCACGGAGACCCCGCACAGCCGCCCGCCGGCCTCCTGCACACCGTCGGCCACCACCTTCATCAGCCCGACGTCCGAGCCGCCCCACACCAGCGTGTGCCCGCCCTTGCCGAGCAGCTCGGCGAACTCTTTCGCGGGCCGGGTGTAGCGCTCGTCGAGGTCGGCGGCGGAGAGGAAGACGCAGATGTTCATGGGGGCAACGGTACGGCTCCGCCCGGTCGGGGAAGAAGTCGGTTTCGCGGCGCGCTGTCACCGAGGACACCGCCGGCCGAGGAGGACGAACGTGACCACCGGACACCGCATCACCGTGGAACCCACCGACCGCCACGTACGCGTGACACGCGACGGGCAGGTCCTGGCCGAGAGCGACGAGGCCCTGCTGCTGAAGGAGACGGGCTGCCCCGACCGCTACTACCTCCCCCCGTTGGACGTACGCGTCGATCTGCTGACCCCGTCCCGCACCACCACCCACTGCCCCTTCAAGGGCGACGCGACCTACTGGTCGCTGCCGGACGCGCCGGACTCCGTCTGGGCGTATCCGGACCCCAAGCCGGAGGTCCGGGAGATCAAGGACCACCTGTGCTTCTACGAGGTGGAAGTGTCCTGACCGATTGACCGGCCCCCATGGGGCACTCTCCACAACCATGGAGAAGACATACTCACGCGACGGCACCCCGCTCGCCCACACCCGCACCGGGACGGGTCCCGCGCTCGTCCTGGTCAGCGGCGCCCTGTCGACGGGTGCCACCCTGGCGCCGCTGGCCGCAGCCCTCGCGGACCGCTTCGAGGTCCTGGTGTACGACCGCCGGGGCCGCGGCGCGAGCGGTGACACGCCGCCCTACTCGGTCGACCGCGAGATCGAGGACCTGGCGGCGCTGGTCGGGACACTGGGCGGCCAGTCGTCCTTCTACGGCGTCTCGTCCGGCGGCGCGCTGGCGCTGCGGGCCGCGGCGAGCGGGCTGCCGGTGCGCCGGGTGGCCGTCTACGAGGTGCCGTACGCCATGGACGACGACTCCGCCGGCACCCGCGCGGAGTACACCGCGCGGCTGACCGAGGCGCTCGGGGCGGGCCGGCGCGGGGACGCGGTGGAGCTGTTCCTGCGCCTGACGGGCCTGGGCGAGGAGATGATCCAAGGCGCCCGCCGGTCCCCCATGTGGGCGGGCCTGGAGTCGGTCGCGCCGAGCCTGGCGTACGACGACGCCGTCCTCGGCGACGGCCGCCCGCCGCGCGAGGCACTGGCCTCGGTCACGGCCCCGGTACTGGCCCTGGCGGGCGGCGCGGGCACCGAGCCGATGCGGGCGGCGGCCCGGGAGATCGCGCAGACCGTCCCGGACGGCCGGTACGCGGAACTGGCGGGGCAGAGCCACATGGTGGAGCCGGGGGTGCTGGCGCCGGTACTGGCGGAGTTCTTCGCGGAGTGACGGCGTCACCGTGGCTCCCTCCGGTCGCGGGTCCGCCCGGAGGGGGTCGCCCCGCGCCCCTGAGAGGATCGGCACATGACGGACTCCCCCAGGCGGGTCAACGCCCTCATCGTCGACGCCGCCGACCCCGAGCGGCTCGCTGTGTTCTGGTCCGAGCTGCTCGGCAGGCCCGTCGTGGGCCGCACCGGCCCCTATGTATGGCTCCGGCGCGAGAACGGCCTCGGTCTGGGCTTCCAGCGGACCGACGAACCCAGGTCCGGCAAGAACCGCGTGCACGTCGACATCAGCTCGCCCGACCCCGCGGCCGAGCAGCGCAGGGTGGAGGCGCTCGGTGGTCGCAGACTGGAACAGTACGACGACGGGGGGTTCCTGGTGATGGCGGACCCCGAGGGCAACGAGTTCTGCGTCATCCCCGAGGGCGCCTTCGAAGTCGACGACGAGGGCCGCGCGGACTACCTCGGCTGAGTGGCGGCGGGTTGGGTGCGCCGGCCCGTGAACACTTGGGCGGAAAGTGTTCACGGTTTTTGCGGGGTGGGGCGGAGGGGCCGGGCCCGACAAGCTTCAGGCCGCGAGAGCAGCCGGGCCGGCACCACCGCCCGGCGGCCGGTCGCCCTCGCCCAGCACCAGCTCGAACCAGACCCTCTTGCCGCCGATCCCGAACACGGACTCCCCCAGACGGCACCCGCCCCAGCCGTCGGCCAGCAGATCGAGGATCAGCAGCCCCCGCCCCCGTTCACAGTCCGGCCCGGCCGACCCGAGCCGCACGGGGACCAACGGACAAGTGTCCGTGACGCTGACCCGCAGCACGGGATTGGCCCAGCGCAGCCGGACGGTGGCGGGGCCGAGGGAGTAGCGGACGGCGTTCGTGGTCAGCTCCGAGGCCAGCAACTCGGCCCGCTCCCCCAACTCCCCCAGCCCATGCGCGCCGAGCACGGCCTTGAGCGTCGTACGGGCGACGGCCGGTCCCCGGGGGTCGCGGGGGAAGTGGAGTTCGTACTCCCAGGGTTCGGTGAAAGGGATGGGCGACGGTTCGTGTTCCGGTCCAACGTTCTTCACGCGGCGCCTCCGTGTGCGTGCTCATATCTTGCTTGTGACTCACACCGTAGAGGAATTCAACTCACATGTGAGTCATGTTTCACGAATGAGTGAATAGACTCGTGGCTCATTGAATCGGTGCACACTGTGCTGGCAAACTGCGTCGCGCTCGCGAGGAAAGTGACCCCATGGCACCAAGGAACTCACCCACCGGTCGGCAGCGGCGTCTGGCCACGGAGCTGCGTCGGATGCGCGAACAAGCCGGTGTCTCCATCCAGGAGGCCGCCCAGATGCTCGGGGCGGACCGCACGATGGTGTCCAACCTCGAAGCCGGACGCACTACTGTCAGCAGCGAGCGAGTGCGGCATCTCGCGTGTCACTACCGGTGCCCCGACGAAAAACTCATCGAGGCGCTGGCCGCCATCGCCGACAGCCGGCGTACACCTCACTGGTGGGACGAGTACCGGGGCAAACTTCCCGAGGGCCATCTCGACATCTCGGAGCTTGAGCACTACGCCACGCGCATTCGTACGGCACAGACCGTCCATCTGCCCGGACTGCTGCAGACCGAGGACCACGCGAGGGCACTCTTCGAGCTCACCGTGCCCAAGTTGCCCCGCCTGGACGTGGAACTACGCGTCGCCCATCGCATGAGCCGACAGGCCGTACTGACCGGCGACCAAGCGATCCCGTACACCGGCATCATCCACGAGGCGGCACTACGCCTGGAATTCGGCGGACGTGACGTCGCCCGCGAACAACTGAAGCACCTCGCGGACGCCATGGACCGCCCCCACATCACCCTACGAGTGATTCCGTTCAGCGCCGGTGCCTTCCATGGCGCCGGACAGTCGGTTCTTTACGTGGAGGCTCCGGCACCGCAGCTCGACACCGTGCAGCTCGATACGGCCCTCGGCGCCAGCTTTGTGGACGCCCCCACGCCGCTGGCCAACTATCGTTCACTGTTGGACCTGATGGAGCGGAGCGCGCTGCCGCCGGCAGCGTCCCAGGAACTCATCCGTTCCATCGCACACGACCTTTGAGGGGGCCGGAGCAATGACCGGGCACCGATGGAAGCGCTCGTCGTTCTGTGGGGGAGGCGGGAACAACTGCGTGGAAGTCGCCGCCGATGACACCGGCGGCGACATAGCGATACGCAACAGCGCTCGCCCTCAGCACGTCATCACGGTCGGTCGTCCGGCCTTCGTCTCACTTGTCGGTCATCTCCGGTCGGACGTGACGTCCGGCAACTGACCGGAGGCTCAGACCCCCGCCGTCGCCCGCGACGTCGTCGCGATCGTCGCCGAGCCCACCACCCGGGTGCCGTCGTACAGGACGATCGCCTGGCCGGGGGCCACGCCGCGGACGGGCTGGTCGAAGGTGACCTCCAGGTCGCCGGCGACGATCTCCGCCCGCACCGGCGTCTCCTCGCCGTGGGCGCGCAGCTGGGCCGTGTAGGTGCCGGGCCCGGTGGGAGCCGTACCGCACCAGCGGGGCTTGATCGCGCGCAGGGCGTGCACGTCGAGGGCGTCGGCGGGGCCGACCGTCACCGTGTTGGTGACCGGCGAGATGTCCAGGACGTAGCGCGGCTTGCCGTCGGGGGCCGGGGTGCCGATGCGCAGGCCCTTGCGCTGGCCGATGGTGAAGCCGTACGCGCCCTCGTGGGTGCCGAGGTGGTTGCCCGCCTCGTCGACGATGTCGCCCTCGGCGCGGCCGAGGCGGCCGGCCAGGAAGCCCTGGGTGTCGCCGTCGGCGATGAAGCAGATGTCGTGCGAGTCGGGCTTCTTGGCCACCGCCAGGCCCCGGCGCTCGGCCTCCGCGCGGATCTCGTCCTTGGTGGTGAGCGTGTCGCCGAGCGGGAACATCGCGTGGGCGAGCTGGCGGTGGTCCAGGACGCCGAGGACGTAGGACTGGTCCTTGGCCATGTCTGAGGCGCGGTGCAGTTCGCGGGTGCCGTCGTCGCGGACCAGGACCTTGGCGTAGTGGCCCGTGCAGACCGCGTCGAAGCCGAGGGCCAGCGCCTTGTCCAGCAGCGCGGCGAACTTGATCTTCTCGTTGCAGCGCAGGCAGGGGTTGGGGGTGCGGCCCGCCTCGTACTCGGCGACGAAGTCCTCGACGACGTCCTCGCGGAAGCGGTCGGCGAGGTCCCACACGTAGAACGGGATGCCGATGACGTCCGCGGCGCGGCGGGCGTCGCGGGAGTCCTCGATGGTGCAGCAGCCGCGCGCGCCCGTGCGGAAGGACTGGGGGTTCGCGGAGAGCGCGAGGTGGACGCCGGTCACGTCGTGCCCGGCCTCGGCGGCGCGGGCGGCGGCGACGGCGGAGTCGACTCCGCCGGACATGGCGGCGAGGACACGGAGAGGGCGGCGGGTGCGCTGCGGAGTGTCGTCAGTCATAACTCCTCCAGGGTACGGGTGGTCCGGGAACCGGATCGCACGGATATGCGTTATCGATCACATGGAGGCGAACAGCCCATCCCCCGACGGATCACCCAGCGGGTCACCCAAGGACACCGACCGGCGCATCGGCAGACGCGCGCTGATCGTCGGCGGCGCGGTGACGGCCGTGGGTGCCGCCGTGCTGGCGCGCGACGAGCTGGACCGCCTGTGGTGGCGGGTGCCCGGGGTGGACAAGCCGCGCGACGACGGGGTGGTCGACTACCAGGGCGCGACCTGGGTGGCGGCGGCGGACGCCAACTGGCGGCGCGCGGACCGGCCCGAGGACTACCCCATAGACATGGTGATCGTCCATGTCACCCAGGGCAGTTTCGACGGCGCGGTCAACGCGTTCCAGGACCCGGGGCACCAGGCCGCGGCGCACTACATCGTCGGCCAGGACGGGCGGATCACGCAGATGATCCGCGAGCTGGACGTGGCGTACCACGCGGGCAACCGGGAGTACAACGAGCGCAGTGTCGGCATCGAGCACGAGGGATTCGTGGACCGGCCGCAGGACTTCACGGACGCGATGTACGCGGCTTCGGCCAAGCTGACGGCCGGGGTCTGCGCGCGCTACGAGATACCCGTGAACCGGAAGCACATCATCGGGCACGTGGAGGTGCCGGGCACCGACCACACCGATCCGGGGCCCTACTGGGACTGGGACCGGTACATGACGCTGGTGCGGCGGGCGACCACCGCGCTGCCGTCGGACACGCCCTCGCCGTCGAGCAGCTCGGCCTCCTCGTCCGTGTAGGGCTTACGTCAGCCCGGCCGCCCGGGCCCGTTCCACCGCGGGGCCGATCGCCTCGGCGACGGCCGTGACGTCGGCGGCGGTGGAGGTGTGGCCCAGCGAGAAGCGCAGGGTGCCGCGGGCCAGGTCGGGATCGGTGCCGGTGGCCAGCAGGACGTGGCTGGGCTGGGCGACCCCGGCGGTGCAGGCGGAGCCGGTGGAGCACTCGATGCCCTGGGCGTCCAGCAGGAGCAGCAGGGAGTCGCCCTCGCAGCCGGGGAAGGTGAAGTGGGCGTTGGCGGGCAGCCGGCCGCCGGGCGCCGGGTCGCCGCCGAGGATCGCGTCCGGCACGGCCTTGCGGACCGCCTCGACCAGGTCGTCGCGCAGGGCGCCGATCTCGCGGGCGAACCACTCGCGGCGCTCGGCGGCGAGCCGGCCGGCCACCGCGAAGGAGGCGATGGCGGGGACGTCGAGGGTGCCGGAGCGGACATGGCGTTCCTGGCCGCCGCCGTGCAGCACGGGGACCGGGGTGTACGCGCGGCCCAGGAGCAGCGCGCCGATGCCGTAGGGGCCGCCGATCTTGTGGCCGGAGACGGTCAGCGCGGCGAGTCCACAGGCAGCGAAGTCGACCGGGAGCTGGCCCACGGCCTGCACCGCGTCGGCGTGCAGCGGGACATCGAACTCGGCGGCCACGTCGGCCAGTTCGCGGACCGGCGTGACGGTGCCGATCTCGTTGTTGGCCCACATGACGGTGGCGAGGGCGACACTGCCGGGGTCGCGGGCGATGGCCTCGCGCAGCGCCTCGGGGTGGACCCGGCCGTGCGCGTCCACCGGGAGGTACTCGACGGTGGCGCCCTCGTGCTCGCCGAGCCAGTGCACGGCGTCCAGGACGGCGTGGTGCTCGACCGGGCTGGCCAGCACCCGGGTGCGGGCCGGGTCGGCGTCGCGGCGGGCCCAGTACAGGCCCTTGACGGCGAGGTTGTCGGCCTCGGTGCCGCCGGAGGTGAAGACCACCTCGCTGGGCCGGGCGCCCAGCGCCTCGGCGAGCGTCTCCCGGGCCTCCTCGACGGTGCGCCGGGCGCGGCGGCCGGACGCGTGCAGGGAGGAGGCGTTGCCCGTGCTGCCGAGGTGCGCGGCGAGTGCCTCGACCGCCTCGGGAAGCATCGGGGTGGTCGCGGCGTGGTCGAGGTAAGCCATGGTGCCGCCGATTCTACGGGGCGGCCCCGGCCGGTCCCCGGGGGGACGACGACGGCCCCGCGGGGAGAGACGGCTCACAGACTCCAGGAGAGCGTCTGGTCGGCCTGTACGAACGCCGCGAGGACGAGCAGGTCGGCGATGCCCAGGCCGAGGCCGAGCAGGGCCCGGCCGCGGCGGGTGGTGCCGCGCCACAGGGCCACGCCGGCCAGCACGATGGCGATCGGCCCCAGGAAGACGTTGAGGACCAGCAGGCCGAGCAGGCCGAGGACGAAGGACGCGACGGCCATGCCGTCCGTGTCCCGGAATCCGGTGCGGCGGCTGGCCGGTGCGGTGAGCTGCATGACGGTCTCCCTCATCGGTCGACGGTGGTGCGGCGGCGGCCGTGCCGCTCGCGGAGCGCGAAGACGCCGAGCCAGCCGGCGATGACGACGGCTGCGACGGCGGAGAAGCCGAGCGGTGCGTGGGCGACGGTGCCCAGCGCGAAACCGAGCAGCAGGAGTGCGGCGACGATGAACAGCATGAGGTCACTCCTCCCTACCAGTAATTCCCTACCAGTAATCGGTAACAGTTGTTCACTGACTACCCAGTCTAGCGCGCACGACGACTTTTCAATTCCGGAGAACAGTTGTTAACTGCATGGCATGAGTCACACCCTGGGCGTCCGGCAGGAGCAGAAGCGGCGGACCCGGCAGGCGCTGCTGGACGCGGCGCTCGTACTGCTGGAGGAACAGAGCCTGAGCAGCCTGGGGCTGCGCGAGGTCACCCGCGCCGCGGGCGTGGCGCCCACCGCCTTCTACCGGCACTTCCGCTCGACCGCCGACCTCGGTGTCGCGCTGGTCGAGGAGGCGCTGGGCAGCCTGCACCCGATGATCCGGACGACGGTGACGCCGGACGGGGACAGCGAGGAACGCATCGCCCGCGCGGTGGAGTTGATTGAGGGTCATGTGCGGGAGTACCCCTCGCACGTCCGTTTCATCGCGCGCGAGCGGCACGGCGGGGTGCGGCCGGTGCGGGCGGCGATACGGGAGCAGCTCGCCCGGTTCGCCGCGGAGGTGCGGGACGAACTGGCCCGGGACCCGGAGTCGGCGCACTGGCACGGCGACGACCTGCTGATGCTCGCGGGTCTCTACGTCGACCAGATGCTGAGCAACGCCTCGCAGTTCCTGGAGACCCTGGAGGCCCCGGACGACGAGCGGCGGCGGGTCGCGACCACCGCGACCCGCCGGCTGCGCCTGATCAACGTCGGCCGCCGGCACTGGACGGCCTGAGCGGGGTCAGCCGAGCTTGACCCGGGCCAGCTGCCGGGACTGCGCGACCAGCCGGCCGGCGCTGTCCCACACCTCGGCGTCCTCCTCCAGGAAGCCGCCGGCCAGGTTGCGGGTGGTGACCGACACCCGCAGCGGGCCCGGCGCCGGGCGGCACCGCACCTGGACGGTCAGTTCGACCGTGGGCACCCAGCCGGACAGGCCCAGCTCGAAGGCGGTCGGCGGCAGCGCGTCGACCGCGAGGAGCACGGCCAGCGGATCGGCGTCGCGGCCGTCGGCGAGCCCGAACCAGGCCCGCATCTCGCCCTTGCCGGAGGGCTCGCCGAGCGCCCAGCCCAGCGTGGCCGGGTCCACCTTGAGCAGCAGCCGGTCGGCGAAGGCGGAACCGCCGGAGACCGGCGCGGGTCCGTCCTCGGGGCCGAAGCACTCCTCCAGCGGCGGCATGGCGGGCGGCTCGGCGGTGGTGCGGACGTCGTCCGGCAGGGCGCCCAGGTCGCCGTAGGAGGCGAGGACGCGGATCCGCTCGACCTCGCGGCCCTCGTCGTCGTACTGGAAGAGGGACGCCTGGCCGGTGGAGAGGGTGCGGCCGGTGCGGACGGTCTCGGTGCGGACCACCGCCGGGCCGGGGCGGGACGCGGTGAGGTAGTGCGCCGAGAGGGTGAACGGGTCGGGATGCGGCAGGGCGTCGGCGAGCGCGCGGCCCAGGACCGCCAGCAGGAAACCGCCGTTGACGACGCCGAAGATGGTCCAGTCGGCCGAGAGGTCGAGGGCGTAGACGCCCGGCTCGCGCGCGGTGAGCGCGGTGTCCCGGTCGAACTCGCTGTCGCCGAGGGTGGCCCGGGTGGCCGGCGCGGAGGCTGCTTCTGGCATGGGTGCACGATACAGCAGGGTGCTACTAAGCGGTAGCTTTCACCGAACCGGCAAGCAGACTCACTCCGCCTCCAGCACCGTGGACCGCCGGTTCCAGGCCCGCGGCGCCCGCCAGTGGAACCGCATCGCGCACAGCCGCAGCACGAACGCGGTGACCACCGCGAAGCCGCTGGTGAACGGCGTGAGGGCGTCGAAGCGGATGCACAGGGCGACCGTCGTGGCGCCGACGATCGCGGGCACGGCGTACAGGTCGCGGTCCCAGCGCAGCAGCGAGGGCACCTCGTTGGCGAGCACGTCGCGCAGTACGCCGCCGCCGACCGCGGTGGCCAGTCCCAGGCAGGCGGAGGCGGTCAGGCCGAGTCCGTAGTCGTACGCCTTGGTGGTCCCGGCCACGCAGAACAGGCCGAGGCCGGCCGCGTCGAAGACGTTGACGCCGGTCTGGAGGCGTTCGACGTGCGGGTGGAGGAAGAAGACCAGCACCGTGGCGAGCAGCGGGGTGACGAAGTACCCGAGGTCGGTGAAGGCGGCCGGCGGTACGGCACCGATCACCAGGTCCCGGAAGAGCCCGCCGCCCAGCGCGGTGACCTCGGCGAGGACGGCGATGCCGAACACGTCGAAGTTCTTGCGGACGGCCAGCAGCGCGCCGGAGATCGCGAAGACGAAGATGCCGATCAGATCGAGCGTGTGCTGGACGGACGGGGTGAAGAGTTGCTGGTACACCCTGTCATTCTCGCCCGCAGGCGAGCCCCCGCCTTGCGAACGAAGGCGGGGGCTCGCCGAGCGGACTGCCGACTACTTCTCCTCGGCGGCGTCCGAGCCCGTCTCCGGCGCCGAAGTCGCCGCCGTGTCCGACGGGTTCGGCGCTGCGGCCTCACTCTTCGTCAGCCCTTCGCCGGCGGCTTCGGTCTCCGTCAGCCCCTCGGCAGCGGCCTCGGACTCGGTCAGCCCCTCGGCAGCGGCCTCGGACTCGGTCAGCCCCTCGGCAGTCGCCTCCGTACCCTCTTCGCCCTCGTCCTCGGCAGCCACCTCCGCCGCCACCGCCGCCGAGGTCGCCGCCGACGCGGCCAGCGCGTCCTCGGAGACCAGCTCCGCCGCCTCCTTGGCGTCGGTGAGCAGGACCACGTCCTGCGGGGCCTGGTCGGCGAAGTTCTCCGGGTGGTGGCAGGCCACCTGCTGTCCCGGACGCAGTTCCTTCAGCGGCGGCTCGACGGTCTTGCAGATCTCCGTCGCCTTCCAGCACCGGGTGTGGAACCGGCAGCCGCTCGGCGGCGAGATCGGCGAGGGCACGTCGCCCTTGAGCAGGATGCGCTCGCTCTTGGTGCCGCGCCGCTTGGGGTCCGGCACCGGCACGGCCGACATCAGGGCCTTGGTGTACGGGTGCATCGGCGCCTCGTACAGCGCGGTGCGGTCGGCGAGTTCGACGATCTTGCCGAGGTACATCACCGCGATCCGGTCCGAGACGTGCCGGACGACGGACAGGTCGTGCGCGATGATCACGTAGGTCAGGCCCAGCTCCTGCTGGAGGTCGTCCATGAGGTTGACGACCTGCGCCTGGATGGAGACGTCCAGCGCGGAGACCGGCTCGTCGGCCACCACCAGCTTGGGCTTCAGGGCGAGCGCGCGGGCTATGCCGATGCGCTGGCGCTGGCCACCGGAGAACTCGTGCGGGTAGCGGTTGTAGTGCTCGGGGCTCAGACCCACCAGCTCAAGGAGCCGCTGGACCTCCTTCTTCACGCCGCCCTCCGGCTCCACGCCCTGGAGCCGGAACGGCGCCGAGACGATGGAGCCGATGGTGTGCCGCGGGTTCAACGAACCGTAGGGGTCCTGGAAGATCATCTGGATGTCCCGCCGCAGCGGTCGCATCCCGGCCGTGTTCAGCCGTGTGATGTCCTTGCCCTCGAAGTGGATCGAGCCGCCCGTCGGGTCCTGGAGCCGGGTGATGACCCGCCCCATCGTCGACTTGCCGCAGCCCGACTCGCCGACCACGCCGAGCGTCTCGCCCTGGCGCACCTCGAAGTCGATGCCGTCGACCGCCTTGACCGCGCCGACCTGCCGCTGAAGGACGCCCTTGCGGATCGGGAAGTGCTTCTGCAGCCCTTCGACCTTGAGCAGCACCTCACGCTCGTCGGCCGGAGCCGACGCCTGCGCCGGGACGGCCACGTCCGTTTTCTTGGTTTCACTCACAGCTTCGGCGCAATCTCTTCGGTCCAGATCCGCGTGCGGTCCTCCGCCGAGAGGTGGCAGGCGGACCAGTGTCCGCTGCCGACCACCTGGAGTTCCGGCCGCACGGTACGGGTGACATCGCCCTTGGGGACGTCCGCGTACGGGCAGCGGGGGTGGAAGGCGCAGCCCGAGGGCACGTTGATGAGACTGGGCGGGGATCCCTTGACCGGGATGAGCCGCTCGGAGGTCTCACGGTCGATGCGCGGCATCGAGCCGAGCAGACCCCAGGTGTAGGGGTGCTGCGGACGCTCGAAGACGTCGTCGACCGAACCGCGTTCCACGCACCGGCCGCCGTACATCACCAGCACGTCGTCGGCGATCTCGGCGACCACTCCGAGGTCGTGGGTGATCAGCACGACCGCGGAGCCGAACTCCTTCTGCAGGTCCCGGATCAGGTCCAGGATCTGTGCCTGGACGGTCACGTCCAGGGCGGTGGTCGGCTCGTCCGCGATGAGCAGTTCGGGGTTGTTGACCAGCGCCATCGCGATCATCGCGCGCTGGCGCATACCGCCGGAGAACTCGTGCGGGTAGCTGTCGACGCGCTTGCCGGGCTCGGGGATGCCGACCCGGTCGAGCATCTCGATGGCCCGCTTGCGCGCGTCCTTCTTGCTGACGTCGTGGTGGACCCGGTACGCCTCCACGATCTGGTTGCCGATCGTGTAGTACGGGTGCATCGCGGACAGCGGGTCCTGGAAGATCATCGCCATCTCGCGGCCGCGCAGCCGGCGCACCTCGTCCGGGTCGGCGCCGACCAGTTCCTTGCCGTCGAGCCAGATCTCGCCGGACATTCGCACGTTCTTGCCGCGCGCACCGAGCCGGTGCAGGCCCATGACGGCCAGCGAGGTGACCGACTTGCCGGAGCCGGACTCGCCGACGATGCAGAGGGTCTTGCCCTTCTCCACATCGAAGCTGAGCCCGTCGACGGACTTGACCAGCCCGTCATCGGTGGGGAAGTGCACCTTGAGGTCACGGACCGACAGGAACGCGCCGGGCGCGTTCTCGGGCGACTCGGCGGGCTCGCCCACGGCGGCCCCGGTCTTGGACAGTTCGGTCACGAGAGCCTCACGCGCGGGTCGGCGGCGGCGTAGAGCAGGTCCACCAGGAGATTTGCGATCACGACGAAGAGTGCGGCGAGCAGAGTGACGCCGAGGATCGGGGGCAGGTCGTTGTCCGTGATGCCCTGCACCGCGTACTGGCCGATACCAGGCAGGGAGAACACCTTCTCGGTGATCACGGCGCCGCCGAGCAGCAGGCCCAGGTCCATGCCGAAGACGGTGATGATCGGGGTCAGCGCGGCGCGCAGCCCGTGCCGGGCCACCACCCTGCGTTCCCGCAGGCCCTTGGCGCGGGCCGTGCGGATGAAGTCCTCGCTCATCGTCTCCAGCATGCCCGAACGGGTCAGCCGCGCGTAGATGGCGGAGTAGAGCAGCGCCAGCGAACACCAAGCCGGGAAAAGCGTGTTGGCCCACTGCGCCGGATTCTCGGTGAACGGGACGTAGGTGCGGCCGAAGATCGGCCACTGGTAGGTGAAGAGCAGCAGCGCCAGGCTGCCGGTGAAGAACATGGGCAGGGAGACACCGGCCAGCGCGACGCCCATGAAGGTGCGGTCGAAGAAGCTGCGCGGCTTGAGTGCGGAGACGACGCCGATCAGCACACCGGACACCAGCCACAGCACGGCGGCACCGCCGGCCAGCGACAGGGTCACCGGGAGGCGGGAGGTCAGCTGCGGCCACACCTCGACGTGGTTCTTGAAGGAGTAGCCGAAGCACGGCGCGCCGCAGTGCGTCGTGGTGGGACCCAGGTCATAGGTGGCACCGCCCACGATCCCCTTGATGAAATGCCAGTACTGGACGTAGAGGGGCTGGTCCAGACCGAGGTTCTGCTTGACCGCGAGGATGTCCGCCTTCGTCGGGCTCTTTCCGATGTACTGCTGCGCGAGCTGGTCGGCGGTCTGACCGGCGAGCCATGGCAGCAGGAAGAAGATCGCGAAGGTGACCGCGGTGACGACCAGCAGCAGGATCACTGCCGCGAACGTCCGACGGAGGATGTACGAGATCACGGGGACCGGCGCCGGTGCCCGCGGGCCGCGAAGCCCGCGGGCACCAATGCCTTCACCTGCCTTCCGGGCTACTTCTTGGTCGTGCCGATGTTGAGGTAGTCGTACTGACCGCTGAACGCCGCCGTGGACACCAGGTTGGTGTAGGAGGCCGGGCGGTACAGCAGAACCTTGAAGTAGGTCAGCGGAACAAGCACCGCCTGGTCCATCGCACGGGCGTCGATCTCGCCGTACAGCGAGGTGCGCTCGGTCGCGTTCTCGGTGGCGATGGCCTTCTCGAGCGACTCGTTGATCTGCTTGTCGTCGATGTAGGACAGGTTGGTGTTGCCGGACGCGCCGATCGCGTCACCGTGCAGGATCTGCTGCAGGAAGCCGTAGCCGGACGGCCAGTCGGCACCCCACTGCATCATGTGCAGGCCGATGTTCTGCTTCTTGTCGAAGGAGGGAACACCCACGTAGTCGGTGAAGTACTTGCCCGACGGGTACTGCTTCAGGCTGGCGTTGATGCCGACCTTCTTCAGCGCGGCGATGATCGCGGTGGCCGCGTCCACCTCCTGCGGGCGGTCGCTGCGCGCCGAGATGTTGGTGGTGATGGTCTTCTTGCCGCAGGCCGACAGTTGCTCCTTGGCCTTGGCGACGTCACCCTTGTTGCCCTCGGTGGCGTAGGTGTCGGCCTTCTGGTAGCCGGGGATGTCCGGGGGCAGCACCGTGGTGGCGACGTCACCGCGGATCGGACCGCCGAGCGCGGTCTGCACGGAGACCTTGTCGACGGCGTACTCGACGGCCTTGCGGCACTCGACCTTGTCGAACGGCGCGACCTGCGAGTTGATCGCCATGTAGACCAGGCGGCCACCGTAGGTGTTGTCGGTGTTCGCCTTCAGCGCGGTGTCGTTGACGACCTTGGCCTGGGTCGCGGCCTGCACGCCCGTGCCGCCGAGGTCGATGGCGTCACCGGCCTGGACGTCCTGGTCGATCGTCTCGGCGTTGACCTTGAGCTTGACGACGATCTTGTCCGGGTACTGCTTGCGCAGCGGGTCCGTCTTCGGGTCCCAGTTCTCGTTGCGCACGAGGACGGCCTGCTTGCCCTCCTCGTAGCTCTGGAACTTGTACGAGCCCGAGGACACGATGCTCTTGACGTAGTCGATGCCCTTGTCCTTGGACTGGGGCACCGGCGCGGTCTGCGGGGTGGCGACGAGGTAGTCGAACTCCTGGAAGGAGCGGTTGAGGTGGAAGACGATCGTGGTGTCGTCCGGCGTCTCGATCGACTTCAGGCCCTCCTCGCTCTTGTCCTTGTAGGGGCCCTTGTACTTGTCGCCGCCCTCCATGAACTGCTGGAAGTAGTTCGGGCCGAGGGAGAGCACGTCACGCGCGAAGTTGGACCGCTCGACGGCGTACTTGACGTCCTTCGAGGTGATCGCGGTGCCGTCCTCGTACTCCAGGCCGGAACGCAGCTTGTACGTCCAGGTCTTGCCGCCGTCGCTCGGCACGCCCTTGCTGGCCGCGAGGTCCGGGACGAGGGTGTTGCCCTCCTCGCCCGCGGCGGGCTTGAAGGTCATCAGCGGGCGAGCGTAGAGCCGGCTGAGGTTGTACATGTACGCGTAGTACGTGTTGCCGGGGTCGAAGGAGTCCGGGACGTCCGAGTACTCGTACGTCACCGTCCCGCCCTTCTGGGTGGAGGCGTTGACGACGTCCTTGGTCGCAGCGTTGGCCCCTGCCGACTTGTTTCCGTTGTTGTCCGAGCTGTCATCGGCCTTGCTGCAAGCCGAAAGCAGCAAGCTCGCACTGCCGATGGCCGCGACCGCGGCCAGCGCTGACCTTCGCATGATGGTCTGCTTCCCCTCCATTGTTGGCAAATCTTTAGGGCTCTCGGGCAGTCGCCGGTCAGCGGCTGCGCGGGTCGAGAGCGTCACGGAGACCGTCGCCGAGCAGGTTGAACGCCAGCACGGTCACGAAGATGGCGAGGCCGGGCACGATCAGGAACTGCGGGTCCACCTGGTAGTAGGTGACCGCCTGGTTGATCATGCCGCCCCAGGAAGCCTGCGGGGGCTGGATGCCTACGCCGAGGAAGCTCAGGGACGCCTCGAACAGGATGTTGGTCGGGATGAGCAGCGTCGAGTAGACGATGATCGGGCCGACGAGATTCGGCAGCAGCTCCTTGAAGAGGATGTACGGGCCCTTGGCCCCCATCCCCCGGGAGGCGTCGACGAACTCGCGCTCGCGCAGGGCCAGCGTCTGGCCCCGCACGATACGGCCCAGGTAGGGCCAGTTGAAGAAGCCGATGACGAAGACCAGCACAAGGATGTGCAGCGGCAGGCCCTCCAGGCCGAAGGCGCCGCCCTGCAGGGTCGCGGAGATGGCGATCGCGAACAGCAGGAGGGGGAAGGCGAGGAAGATGTCCATCATCCGGCTGATGATCGTGTCGACCCGGCCGCCGTAGTAGCCGGCGACGACGCCGAGGACCGCGCCGATGGTGTTGGACAGGACCGTGGCACCGAAGGCGACGATCAGCGACACCCAGGAGCCCTCCAGGATGCGGGTGGCGATGTCCCGGCCGAACTTCGGCTCCACACCGAGCGGGTGGTCCCAGCTCATGCCACCGAAGTCACCCCTGGGCAGAGAGGTGTTGGGGTCGATCAGGTCCTGGTTGAGGGCGTTGGGGTCCAGGCCGAAGAGGGCCTGGAGAGGGCGGGAGAGGAGTGCGACGAGGATCAGCAGGATGACGACGACCCCGCCGGCCACGGCCAGCTTGTCCTTCTTGAAGCGGGACCAGGCGATCTGCCCCAGGGAACGGCCCTCGATCTGCCGCTTGTCGGCACCGACGAGGACAGCCTCGGGCTGTGCCTCGGCTTGCGCCCCGGTGGTCTCGATCGGTGCGGTCACAGTGACCCGACCCCTCTCGCCGGCGGTAACCGGCCTACACCCGCCGTTGATTACGGCTTTGTCGACTTGCTCTCGGTCACGGGATCGAACGATCCGGTGCCTGAAGCGCGAGTCTTCAGCGTCGCTGCGATCACCCGCCAGGTCTCACCGGGAATGTATGCGCAACCGTGATGCACTGCTGGGGATTCCGTTATCCGAACAGTGGGTAACGCCGGGCGGACGCGGGACAGTTGGGACACAAGGTCCCAATCATCGACCTTCGCGACCATCCGCCGTCATCTACGCGCGAAGACATGCCCCCGGATCGGCGGAGTAAACCGTTCCGTTCTCAGTACCGGCCGCCCACCGGCGGGTAGCCGTAGCCGCCCGCGGGAGCCTGCGCGGGGGCCGCGTGCGCCTCCCGGTCGTAGAACGGGCGGGCGTTGGCGCGCAGCCACATCGCGACCGGGTCCAGCGCGTCCGACATCGCCACGGTCGACACCGGCAGCCCGTCCGGTGCCGCGCCGACGGACTGCTGCATCATCGCCCGCACCGCGCCGACGGCCGGCGAGGAGGTGTCGTACAGGTCGAGGCCGATCGCCAGGTAGGGCGCGCCGAGCGCCGGCTGCACCCAGGCGCGGCGCAGCGCGCGGACCACCGGGGTGCGGTGCGCGTTCTGCGTGAGCAGGGCGTAGAACTGCGGGAGTTCGATGGCCGGTTCGGACAGCCGCAGCGGCCCGGCGGGCTGGCGGTCCAGGCCGGTGGCGATGCGGCGCAGGTCGAGCCAGGGGATGCCGACACCGCCGCCGGGGGCGTGCGGGTTGAGCCAGAGGCCGTAGCGGTCGGGGAAGAGGGCGCGGGCCACCTCGAGTCCGTCGACCACCTCGTAGGACCGGTTCCAGCCGCTGGCGGACAGCTCCTGGGCGGAGGTGACGCAGGGCGCGTAGCCGTGGCCGTCGACCTCCATGTTCCCGTACTGGGCGTCCGGGGAGCCGGCCTGGCCGTGCCACAGCAGCATCCAGACCTGGCCGGAGGCGGGGGAGGCGAGGGCGCGCAGCAGCGCCTCGTAGGCGTCGTAGCGCCCGGGGGTCACCTGGCGCAGCGTGTGCTCGACGTGCCCGGCTGCGGCGGTACCGCTCGCGCTCACGTGTTACCGACCTCTCGGGAAGCGTGCGTGGTCGGGGACCAGCTTAGGTTGCTTTGTGTTCCCCGTGCGCCCTCCAGCTCGGGGGTGACGGCCGTCTTGCGGGCGCGGGTTCGTCGTGGTTTCCCGCGCGGTTCCCCGCGCCCCTTGCGGCACTCCCGCCGGCGGCGTTCACAAGGTCCCTTGGTAGAACGGCCGGACCTGCTCCCGCAGCCAGTCGCAGACCGGGTCCTGGGCGGCTTCCAGGAGGACCAGGTTGACCGGCCACTTGACCGGGACGCGGCCCAGGGCGCGGCCCAGGGCGTCCAGGGGGACGGCGCGGGCGTCGCCCTCCCAGTGGGTCAGTTCGACGCCGACGAACATGACCGGGTCGGCGGTCTCGACGGTGGCGAGGCAGCGGCGGGCGGTGCGGACCACGCCGGTGGCCGCGAACTCGGCGGACGCGGCGGACAGGAAGTCCACCGGGTCGTCCTGCCAGTCGGGTTCGAAGAGGCGGACCCGGCCGCCGGCCGCGGGGCCGTCCAGTGGGCCGCGGCCGGCCCGGCACAGCTCGGCCACCGCGGCCGGCGGCAGCGGGACGCCGACCACGCCGTCCGGGTTGACGGCGATGCCGACCTGCGGGGGCAGCCCGCGGGCGAACTCCACCGCCGGGGCGACGGTGAACGCCATGTGCGCGCCGACGACCTGGCGGAACTGCTCCTCGGAGCTGAACACCGGCACGTACGCCTGGCCGTCGATCTCCAGCGTGGGCAGGTCCAGCGGGCCCTGGTGCGGCCCGCCCCCGCTGGGCAGCGGGACCCAGACGAAGCTGCGGCCCAGGACCTCGACTATCCGGCCGCCGGCGCCGGGCACGCCGAAGGCGGCCGACAGCACCTCCTCCAGTTCGTTGCCGGGCCATCCGCCGTGCGGGTGGGGGTGTGCCTGGGCCGGGAAGCCCGCTGGGAAGTCCATCTGCCTACCGCCTGTGGGGAACCGCTGGTGTGGCTGAAAAGGCTACCGGTCAGCCCGTGAAGCCGATCCGGTCAGCCGGTGAAGCCGAACCGGTCAGCCCGTGAAGCCGATCCGGCGCAGCGTGTCGGCCGCCGCGCGGTCGAGCAGGACGGCGGCGCCGCAGCCGGCTGGCAGTACGCCGTCGGCCGCCGCGCGCAGCAGCCGGTGGGTGGCCGCGCGGTGGCGCAGGAACGCGTACCGGGTCACGCCCCGGCCGCGCTCGCGCTGGCCCTCCAGCGCCTGCTCGGCGTCGACGTCGAGCAGCAGCAGGTGCAGGGTGCCGCCGCGCCGCCGGGCCTCGCGGGCCAGCCAGCGGCGCACCCAGGTCTGGGTGCCGCAGTCGTGCACGACGACGCCCGCGCCGGAGCGCAGGGCGCGGCGCAGCCCGGCGTAGTGCGCGACGCGGACCAGGGGGCGGTAGACGGCGTACGGCAAAAGGCGCGGCAGGCGGCGGTCCCAGCGGTCGCGGGTGTCCTGCGAGTCGACGCGCGCCCCGCGCACGGTCCGCTTCATCAGCGTGGACTTGCCGCTGCCGGGCAGGCCGGTGACCGCGACGAGGTCCCTGGGGCCGAAGAGCAGGGCGTGCGGGCTGTGGCCGGCCCGGTCCCGCAGGTCGCGGACGACGGGTGCGGGCCGCTCGGCGCACGCCTCCCGGGCCGGGGCCGTGTGCTGCTCGGGCAGCGCCAGGGCCGGTTGCGAAAGTCCTGTCGGCCGCCCGGAGGGCGGGCCTGGCGGCGTCAGGTGCGTGCTCTCGGCGTGCCGGCCCCTGGCCCTCGTACTGGATGTACTCGGGTCAGGGGCCGGTGCGGCGGGAGTGCGTGCATGGCGTCGCCAGACAGGCGGGGCTTTCGCGACCGGCCCTGGTCCCGAGGTCGTGGCGTATGCCGTGGTCCTGTTCACCGTGATCGTCCTCCCCTGGGGCGGTTCACGAGTTCCCATCCCCGTCGAGTGTAAAGAGAAGGTAATGCGGTGGTCTCGCGATTTCATTCGCTTCGTGCCACAAGCCGGTCACAAACGCAGTGCTAGGGTGGCCGCGCCAACTGCATACCGGCCGTTTGAATCCGCGCGGGAGAGTCCCCGGCCAGTCGCCGGGGCGCCGAAGGAGCAAGTCCCTCCCTTGAATCTCTCAGGCACCGTCACCGCGCGGGCGAGGCACATCTGAAAAGCGGACCGCCGTGACCGGCGGTCCCACCCAAGGTGCAAGTTCTGGTCCCGGCTCCCCGCGAGCCGTGATCACGGCGAACCTCTCAGGTACCGATGACAGATGGGGAGGACCTTCCTCGCCCGTGCCGTCCTGTCCTGGGAGACGACCGATGAGCAGTACCCCGCTCCGCCATACCGCGCTGGACGCCGCGCACCGCGCGCTCGGCGCGACGATGACCGACTTCGCCGGCTGGGACATGCCGCTGCGCTACGGCTCCGAGCGCGACGAGCACACCGCCGTGCGCACCCGGGCCGGGCTCTTCGACCTCTCCCACATGGGCGAGATCACCGTCACCGGCCCCGCGGCCGCCGCCCTGCTCGACCACGCCCTGGTCGGCAACATCGGCACGGTCACACCGGGCCGGGCCCGCTACACCATGATCTGCCGGGAGGACGGCGGCATCCTGGACGACCTGATCGTCTACCGGCTGGCCGAGACGGAGTACCTGGTCGTCGCCAACGCCTCCAACGCCCAGGTGGTGCTGGACGCGCTCACCGAGCGGGCGGCCGGGTTCGACGCCGAGGTGCGCGACGACCGCGACGCCTACGCGCTGCTCGCCGTGCAGGGACCGGAGTCCGCGGGCATCCTCAAGGGCCTCACCGACGCCGGCCTGGACGGCCTGAAGTACTACGCCGGGCTGCCCGGCACGGTGGCCGGCGTCCCGGCGCTGATCGCCCGTACCGGCTACACCGGCGAGGACGGCTTCGAGCTGTTCGTCGCCCCGGACGGCGCGGCGCGGCTGTGGCAGGCGCTGACCGAGGCCGGCGCGGCCGCCGGTCTGGTCCCGTGCGGCCTGTCCTGCCGGGACACGCTCCGCCTGGAGGCGGGCATGCCGCTGTACGGGCACGAGCTGAGCACCGCGCTGACACCCTTCGACGCCGGGCTCGGCCGGGTGGTGAAGTTCGAGAAGGAGGGCGACTTCGTGGGCCGCGCGGCGCTGGAACAGGCCGCCGTCCGGGCGCGGGACAACCCCCCGCGGGTCCTGGTCGGCCTGGTCGCCGAGGGCCGCCGGGTGCCGCGCGCCGGGTACGCCGTCGTCGCGGACGGACAGGTGATCGGCGAGGTCACCTCCGGCGCCCCCTCCCCCACGCTGGGCAAGCCGATCGCGATGGCGTACGTCGACGCGGCGCACGCGGCGCCGGGCACCGCCGGGGTCGGCGTGGACATCCGCGGCAGCCACGAGCCGTACGAGGTCGTGGCGCTGCCGTTCTACCGGCGCCAGAAGTAGCCTCCCAGCCCCCAGTACATCCGTACATCCGACATCCGTACATCGCCGCATACAGGAGAATTCAGGCCATGAGCAACAACCCCCAGCAGCTCCGCTACAGCAAGGAGCACGAGTGGCTGTCGGCCGCCGCGGACGGCGTCGCGACGGTCGGCATCACGGAGCACGCGGCCAACGCCCTCGGTGATGTCGTCTTCGTCCAGCTCCCCGAGGTCGGCGCCGCCGTCACCGCGGGCGAGACCTGCGGCGAGCTGGAGTCGACCAAGTCGGTCTCCGACCTGTACTCCCCCGTCTCCGGCGAGGTCACCGCGGTCAACGAGAACGTCGTCGACGACCCGTCGCTGGTGAACTCCGCGCCCTTCGAGGGCGGCTGGCTGTTCAAGGTGCGGGTCGCGGACGAGCCGGGCGACCTGCTCTCCGCCGACGAGTACACCGCCTTCTCGGCCGGCTGAGGCCCCGCGATGTCCTCCCCGAACACGTCCCGGTCCGCCTTGAACACGCCCCTGCACGAACTCGACCCGGACGTCGCCGCCGCCGTCGACGCCGAGCTGCACCGCCAGCGGTCCACCCTGGAGATGATCGCCTCCGAGAACTTCGCGCCGCTCGCGGTGATGGAGGCCCAGGGCTCGGTGCTGACCAACAAGTACGCCGAGGGCTATCCGGGCCGCCGCTACTACGGCGGCTGCGAGCACGTCGACGTGGTCGAGCAGATCGCCATCGACCGGGTCAAGGCGCTGTTCGGCGCCGAGCACGCCAACGTGCAGCCGCACTCCGGTGCCCAGGCCAACGCGGCGGCGATGTTCGCGCTGCTGAAGCCGGGCGACACGATCATGGGCCTGAACCTCGCGCACGGCGGGCACCTGACCCACGGCATGAAGATCAACTTCTCCGGCAAGCTGTACGACGTCGTCCCGTACCACGTGGGCGACGACGGCCTGGTCGACCTGGCCGAGGTGGAGCGCCTCGCCAAGGAGAAGCGGCCGAAGCTGATCGTGGCGGGCTGGTCGGCCTACCCGCGACAGCTGGACTTCGCCGCGTTCCGCCGGATCGCCGACGAGGTCGGCGCGTACCTGATGGTCGACATGGCGCACTTCGCCGGGCTGGTCGCGGCGGGGCTGCACCCGAACCCGGTGCCGCACGCCCACGTCGTGACCACGACCACGCACAAGACGCTGGGCGGTCCGCGCGGCGGTGTGATCCTCTGCACGGCCGACCTGGCCAAGAAGATCAACTCCGCCGTCTTCCCCGGTCAGCAGGGCGGCCCGCTGGAGCACGTGATCGCCGCCAAGGCGGTCGCCTTCAAGATCGCGGCCGGCGACGAGTTCCGGGACCGCCAGCGTCGTACGCTGGAAGGCGCCCGGGTGCTGGCCGAGCGGCTGGTGCGGGACGACGCGAGGGCGGCCGGGGTCGCGGTGCTCACCGGCGGCACGGACGTCCACCTGGTCCTGGTCGACCTGCGCGACTCCGCGCTGGACGGACAGCAGGCCGAGGACCGCCTCCACGAGGTCGGCATCACGGTCAACCGCAACGCCGTCCCCAACGACCCGCGGCCGCCGATGGTGACCTCCGGGCTGCGCATCGGCACCCCGGCGCTGGCCACCCGCGGCTTCACCGCGGAGGACTTCGCCGAGGTCGCGGACGTGATCGCCGAGGCGCTGAAACCGTCGTACGACGCATCGGCGCTGAAGGCTCGGGTCACCGCCCTGGCCGACCGCCACCCGCTGTATCCGGGGCCGGCCGCGTAAGGCCCCGCCGAGCCCCACCGGGGTGGGGGGGGGGGGGGGGGGGGGGGGGGGGGGGGGCG
>NZ_JBQOUX010000170.1:0-11115 GCF_052216785.1 Streptomyces sp. JW3
CGTCGACGCCCGCAACGGCGTCGTCGAGCAGACCCGGCGGCACGCCGCCATCGCCGCCCTGCTGCGCGTCCCGCACGTGGTCCTCGCCGTCAACAAGATGGACCTGGTCGGGTACGAGGAGAAGGTCTTCGAGTACATCGGCGAGGAGTTCGCCGGGCTGGCCGCCGAGCTGGGGCTGCCGTCGTTCACGCCGATCCCGGTCTCCGCGCTGGCCGGGGACAACGTGGTCGAGCGCTCGGCGCACATGGACTGGTACCGGGGCCCGGCGCTGCTGGAGTTCCTGGAGACGGTGCCGGTGGCCGTGGGGCCGGTGGCCGCGCCGGCCCGGTTCCCCGTGCAGTACGTGATCCGGCACGGCGAGCAGCGGCACTACGCGGGCCAGCTGGTGTCGGGCGCGCTGCGGGTGGGCGACCACGTGACGGTGCACCCGTCCGGCGAGTACTCGCGGATCACCGGCATCGACGTGCTCGGCACGCCGGCCGCGGCGGCGTACGCCCCGCAGTCGGTCAGCCTGCGCCTCGCCGACCAGCGGGACGTCTCCCGCGGCGACATGATCACCGCGGGGGTGGACGCGCCGACGCTCACCCAGGACGTGCGGGCCGCCGTCTGCCACCTCGCGGACCGTCCGCTGCGGGTCGGGGACCGGGTGCTGCTGCGGCACGCCACCCGCACGGTGAAGGCGATCGTCAAGGATCTCGCGGGCGCCGAGACCCTGGCCGCCAACGACCTGGGCCGGATCGTGCTGCGCACCGCCGAGCCGCTGCCGCTGGACGACTACGCGGTCTCCCGGCGCACTGGTGCCTTCCTGCTGATCGACCCGGCCGACGGGGCGACGCTCACCGCCGGGATGGTGGCGCTCGGCGCACCGGCGTGAGGCGGGGCCTCAGCGGCCCGGGGTGAGCCGGGGCCGCGGGCGTCCGGCCGGCCGACCGGTGGGCGGGCGCCCGCTGCCCGCCCGGACGGCGCCCGGACCGTCATGGCCCTGCTCGGCCGCCGCGTCGAGCGTCCAGTGCGGGTCGTACGTACAGGGTCGTACAGGTGCGGGCGGGCCAGGGCGCACAGGTCCGCGCGTCCGGCCAGGACCAGGCTCCGGGCGTTCGCCGGCGGTGACCTGCCCGGTGGACACGTCGATCGCCTCGGCGCCGTGCGCGGTCGGTGATCCGCCGCCACGCCCGCGCCTGCCGCGGGGTGGACAGGCCCGTACAGCCCGGGGTGACACGGCCCCCGGAGCTGACCAGACCGTCTCGGTCCGGGTCGGGCCAGGGTGACGGTGGCGACGCCGGTGGTGTGCTCGACGCGCGGGTGCCGCCAGGCGGGGGTGCGGGCGGCGGAGCCGGTGAAGGGAGTGTGACTGTCGTCACGAGGGCGGCCTGAGGTCGTCGCGGGGTGGTGCGCCGAAGGTCCCGTCCGGTGCCCGTCGAAGGACTCTGTCCGGCGGCGCCGTACCATTCATAAAGTTGAAAGCAGGACAGGACCGCCTGCTCCATGAACGGAACCGCCGTGCACGATCCCACTCCAGCCCCCGCCTTCTGGCGCATCGCGCTGCCGCACACCGCCGCGGCCGTGCCGGTCGCCCGTGCCCTGGTGCGGACCGCGCTGGCCGAGCTGGAGCACGCCGCCGACTGCGACACCGCGGAACTGCTGACCGCCGAGCTGGTCGCCAACGCGGTGGAGCACACCACCGGCGAGACGCCGATCGAGCTGGTGGTGGAGCTGCTGCCGACCGGCTGCCAGGTCGAGGTGCACGACCCGGACCCGGCGCCGCCCGCCGACCTCACCGTGCCGTCGCTGCCCGTGCCCGACCCGTTGCAGGAGGGCGGGCGCGGCCTGCTGCTGATCCGCGCCCTCAGCTCGTCGTGCGGACACCGCCCCACCGACTCCGGCAAGGCGGTCTGGTTCAGGCTTCCCGCGGTGCCCGCTCAGCGGCGTCCGACGGCGTGAGCGCGGCGCGGCCGAGCCGGGAGTTGCGGCGCCCGTAGCCGTAGTAGACCAGCAGGCCCGCCACCAGGAACACGGCGAACTGGAGCCAGGTCGCGGCGCCCGTCTCGTAGATCAGGTAGAGGCAGAAGGCGATGCCCAGCAGCGGGGTGACCGGGTGGAGCGGGACCCGGAAGGTGCGGGCCAGGCCCGGTTCGCGGCGGCGCAGGGCGAGCACCGCGACGTTGACCACGGCCATGGTGGCCAGGGTGCCGATGGTGCAGAGGTTGACCACCGAGTCCAGTGAGGCGAAGGCGGCCGGGAGGGCGAAGACCAGGCCGACGATCCAGGTGCCGGCCACCGGGGTGGCGGTGCGCGGGGAGACCTTCTCGAAGACGCGCGGGATCAGTCCGTCGCGGGACATCGACATCAGGATGCGGGTCTGGCCGTACATCACGGCGAGGACGACGGAGGCGATGGCGACCACCGCGCCGAAGGCGACGATCGTGCCGCCCACCGAGGAGCCGGTGACCTGGTCGACGACGTAGGACAGGGCGGCGGGGCGGTCGCCGACCGCGTCGCCGCCGATGGCGCCGATGGCCGCGAGGGCGACCGCGCAGTACAGCAGCGTGACCAGGCCGATGCAGACCAGGATGGCGACCGGGATGTCCCGGCGCGGGTGCTTGGCCTCCTCACCGGCGGTGGTGATCGCGTCGAAGCCGATGTACGAGAAGAACGCGGCCGTGGTGCCGGCGCCGATGCCGCCGAGGCCGGCCGGGGAGAACGGGGTGAGGTTGCCGTCCTTGAACGCCGTGTAGCCGATGGCGCAGAAGGCGACCAGCACGGTGAGCTTCAGTACCGCCATCGCGGCGGTGGCGCGGGCGCTCTCGCGTACGCCGCGGACGAGGAGGACGCAGGCCAGGGCGATGACGACGACCGCCGGGAGGTTGATCACGCCGCCGTCGCCGGGCCCGGCCGACAGGGCGTCGGGGAGCTGGAGGCCGAGGACGCCGTCCAGGAGTTCGTTGACGTACTGGCTCCAGCCGACCGCGACGGCGGAGACCGAGACGCCGTACTCCAGGAGCAGGCACCAGCCGACCAGGAAGGCGGTGGTCTCGCCGAGGCCGGCGTAGGCGAAGGAGTACGAGGAGCCGGAGACCGGGATCGCGCCGCCCAGTTCGGCGAAGGCGAACGCGGTGAGCACGCAGGTGATCGCGGCGAGCACGAAGGAGACGACGACGGCCGGGCCGGCCTCGGCGACCGAGTCGGACAGGCCGACGAAGATGCCGGTGCCGACGATCGCGCCGACGCCGAAGCAGACGAGCTGGAACAGCCCCATCGTGCGCTTGAGGCTGTGGCCGGCCCGGTCGGCGCCGGATTCGGCCACCAGCAGGTGGGGGGATTTGATGCGGGGCATGCGGGTGGTGCTCGTTTCTGGTGGTGCGCGGCGCGACGGTGGTCGCGCGGGGCGGCGTCAGGAGGGGTGGTCCCGGCGCCGCCCGGGGAAGTGCGGGGGTGGGTCAGGCGAGGGTGGCGACCAGGACGGCCTTGATGGTGTGCAGCCGGTTCTCGGCCTCGTCGAAGACGACCGAGTGCGCCGACTCGAAGACCTCGTCGGTGACCTCCAGCGAGTCCAGTCCATGGGCGTCGAAGATGTCCTGGCCGACCTTGGTGCCCAGGTCGTGGAAGGCGGGCAGGCAGTGCAGGAACTTCACGTCCGGATTGCCGGTGGCGCGCAGCACGTCCATGGTCACCGCGTAGGGGGCGAGGGCGGCGATCCGCTCGGCCCAGACCTCCTTGGGTTCACCCATCGAGACCCATACGTCGGTGGCGACGAAGTCGGCGCCGCGCACGCCCTCGGCCAGGGTCTCGGTCAGGGTGATCCGGGCGCCGCTGGTCGCGGCCAGTTCCTGGGCCCGGTCGACGATGTCCTGGGCGGGCCAGTACGTCTTCGGGGCGACGATCCGGACGTCCATGCCGAGCAGGGCGCCGGTGATCAGGTAGGAGTTGCCCATGTTGAAGCGGGCGTCGCCGAGATAAGCGAAGGCGGTCCGCTCCAGCGGCTTCGCGCTGTGCTCGGTCATGGTGAGCACGTCGGCCAGCATCTGGGTGGGGTGCCAGTCGTCGGTGAGGCCGTTGAAGACGGGCACGCCGGCGAAGGCGGCCAGCTCCTCGACCTTGGCCTGGCTGTCGCCGCGGTACTCGATCCCGTGGTACATCCGGCCGAGCACCCGGGCGGTGTCCTTCACGGACTCCTTGTGGCCGATCTGCGAGCCGGACGGGTCCAGGTACGTGGTCGAGGCGCCCTGGTCGGCGGCGGCGACCTCGAAGGCGCAGCGGGTGCGGGTCGAGGTCTTCTCGAAGATCAGCGCGATGTTCTTGCCGCTGAGGTACCGCGTCTCGGTCCCGGCCTGCTTGGCCGCCTTCAGCTCGGCGGCCAGCTCGACCAGGCCGCGGAACTCCTCGGCGGTGAAGTCCAGCTCCTTGAGGAAGGGGCGGCCGGCGAGGGCGGTCGGGACAGTCGCCATGGGGGCGCTCCAGAGGTACGAGAACAGGGAATGCGAACAGGGAATACGAACAGGGACAACGAAGATACGTACGGAATACTATACGGCATCCTGAATTCTTATACGGGGTCCCGCTGGACCGGGCAGCTCATGCAGCGCGGGCCGCCCCGGCCCCGGCCCAGTTCACTGCCCGGGATCTCGATCACCTCGATGCCTTGCTTTCGCAGGTGGGTGTTGGTGGTGGCGTTGCGTTCGTAGGCGATGACGACGCCCGGTTCGACGGCCAGCACATTGCAGCCGTCGTCCCACTGCTCCCGTTCGGCGGCGTGCACGTCCTGCGTCGCGGTCAGTACCCGGATCTCGCTGAGTCCCAGCGCGGCGGCGATCGCGCGGTGCATGTGCTCCGGCGGATGGTCGGTGACCTTCAGTTCCTTGTCGCCGGTGCCGGGCTCGATGGTGTAGGAGCGCAGCATGCCGAGCCCGGCGTACTGGGTGAAGGTGTCGCCGTCGACCATGGTCATCACGGTGTCCAGGTGCATGAAGGCGCGGGACTTCGGCAGGTCGAGGGCGACGATGGTGCGGGCCGAGCCGGCCGCGAACAGCTTGTGCGCGAGCATCTCGACGGCCTGCGGGGTGGTGCGCTCGCTCATGCCGATGAGGACCGCGCCGTTGCCGATGACCAGGACGTCGCCGCCCTCGATGGTGGACGGGTAGTCGGCCTGGCCCTCGGACCAGAGGTGGAAGCGGTCGTCCCGGAAGAGCGGGTGGTGCCGGTAGATCGCCTCGAAGTGGACGGTCTCGCGCTGCCGGGCCGGCCAGCGCATCGCGTTGATGGAGACGCCGTCGTAGATCCAGGCGGAGGTGTCCCGGGTGAACAGGTGGTTGGGCAGCGGGCCGAGCAGGAAGTCGTCCAGCTCCATGGCGTGGAAGCGCACCGAGACCGGCTCGGGGTGCGCGTCCAGGAACTCGCGTTTGGTCATGCCGCCGACCAGCAGTTCGGCCAGGTCGCGGGCGGGCAGCGACGCGACGGCGGCCCGCAGGTGGTCGGTGGCCAGGACGCCGTACTCCTTCTCGTCGAAGACCCGGTCCAGGACGAGTTCCCGGGCGGCCGGCACGTCGAGGGTCTCGGTGAGCAGGTCGCCGAAGAGGTGGACGGCGACGCCGCGCTCGCGCAGTACGTCGGCGAAACCGTCGTGCTCGGCGCGCGCCCGGCGCACCCAGAGCACGTCGTCGAAGAGCAGCGCGTCCTTGTTGGACGGCGTGAGCCGTTTCAGCTCCAGATCCGGCCGGTGCAGGATGACGCGGCCGAGCCGCCCGGCCTCGGAGTCGACGTGGAATCCCATGCCTCCATCCTGACCACTCGGACGGGGGTTCACCCGGGGCCCGGCGCTTTTCCCGGCGGGCGGGCCCCGGAGGCGGGGGTCATTTCGCGCGCGCCCGGGATCCGGTACGGCACTTGCCGCCGGGGCGCTTCTCGGGGACGGGACCCCGCGGGCGGCACTGCCCACCGGGCGCGTCTCACGGGCAGCGGAATCCCTCGGCGGCACGAGGCCCGGCACGGCACAGCCCACGGCACAGCCCACCGGGTCGCCCCCGGGGGACGGGGCACACGGGTCCGGTACGGCACCTCCCGTCGACGGCGCGCTTCCCGCCGAGCGCCCCTCACCGGCGGGGGATCCCCTCGGGCGCACGGTGGCCCGGCCCGCCTCCGCCCCGCGCGGTGGCCGCCGTCGGCCGCCGGGCGGTGCTTCCGCCGCTCGGGCGCGCGGGGGGCGTACGACCTGCGGTGCGACGCCCCGGGTCCCACAGGCTGGGAGCCGACCGAACAGAGCACCGGGAGACGCCTGTGGACCATGACGCCCTGATCGCGCACTTCGTGGGTGCGTCGGCGCTGATTCTGGTGGCCGCGCACGCCGCCGGCTGGCTGGCCCGGCGGCTTCGGCAGCCGTACATCGTCGGGCAGCTCGCCGCGGGCATCGCGCTGGGCCCGTCGCTGCTGGGCGGCCTCGCCCCCGGCGCGCACGCGGCGCTCTTCCCCTCCGCCGTCGGGCCGGCGCTGACCGGGCTGGCCCAGTTCGCCCTGGTGATCTTCCTGTTCGGCGTGGGCTACGAACTGGACCTGTCCATGCTCGGCGACCGGGCGCGCACCTCGGTGACGGTGGCGCTGGTCTCGTTCGTGGTGCCGATGGCGGTGGGCAGCGGCTGCGCGCTGCTGTTCCGGGAACCGCTGCGGGAGCTGGGCATGCCGCGGGACCTCTCGCCCGCCGCCGTGGTGTTCGCCGGGGTGGCCCTGTCGATCACGGCGGTGCCGGTGCTGACCGCGATCGTGCGGGAGAACGGCCTGTCCCGTTCGGTGCCGGGGGTGGTGGCGGTCTCGGCCGCCGGGGTGCTGGACGTGATCGGCTGGACGGTGCTGGCCGGGGCGATGATCGACCGCGGTGGCGGCGGCGCGGGCGGGCTGGGCTGGCCGTGGCGGGTGGCGCTGGCCGTCGGGTTCGTCGCCCTGATGGGGCTCGCGGCCCGGCCGGTACTGCGGCGGCTGCTGTGGCGGACCCGGCTGGAGCCCTCGCTGCGCCTCGCGCTGCTGCTCGGGTTCGCCCTGGCCGCGGCGTGGGTGACGCACTCCCTCGGACTGCATGTGATCTTCGGGGCGCTGCTCGCCGGGGTGGTGACGCCGCGCGAGAAGGACGGCACCCTCGATCCGGATCTGCTGCGTCCGCTGCACGACGTCGGCTCGCTGCTGCTGCCGTTCTTCTTCGTGACCTCCGGGCAGTCGGTGACCGTGACCGGCATGGGCGCCACCGGCTGGGTGGCGCTGCTGGTGGTGACGGTGCTGGCGGTGACCACGAAGGTCGGCGGCGGCGCGGTCGCCGCCCGGCTGGGCGGCCTGGACCGGCACGACGCCCGGACCGTGGGGGTACTGCTCAGCGCCCGCGGCCTGACCGAGCTGATCGCCCTGGACGCGGGCCGCCAGGCGGGCCTGCTCAGCGGCCCCCTCTACACGGTCCTGGTCTTCATGGCCCTGACCACGACCCTGCTGACCCAGCCGTTGCTGCGGCTGACCGAACGGCTGGCGGCCCGGGACCGCGCCGCCGCCCTGCCGGCACCCCGGCCGCACCCGGACGGGGCACCGGCGGCCCGGGGCGCCGACCAGCGCTGACCCGGGCCACCGTGCGGCAGCTCACAGCCGCGGGGCCACCGGCCCCCGACGCCAGGCCCAAGCCACCGAACGCCACCCCCGGCCCCCGGCCCGTCCGGCAGCTCACAACCGCGGGTCCACCGGCCCCGACGCCAGGCCCAAGCCACCGAACACCGCCCCCGGCCCCACCCCCGGCCGACAGCTCACAACCGCGGGTCCACCGGCTCCGACTCCAGGGCCAGGACACCGAACACCGCCTCGTGCAACACCTTGACCTCAGCGGCGCACTGGATGAGTCGTGACAAGCCCTTCTTGCCCTGATCCTCGATCTCGTAGCCGTACGGCGGGGGGCCACCGACCCAGCCGCCCTCCTCGGCCTTCTCCTGCAACCCGCCTTGGGTACGCTCGCGGATGGTCTCCCATTCGGTCTCGGCGTAGTCGGCGTCACGGCGCATCTTCTTGCGACCCTCGGCCGTGGTGTTGTCGTAGTCGTCCTGGACAACGCCGACGAAGATGCCCATGTCTTCGAGTTCCCAGACCCACCGCCAGAAGGCGCGGCCGGTGCGCCCGATGGCGCGTCCCTCGTTGACGACCACGATGTCGAAGGGCTTGGGCTTCTCCCTGGCCAGCTCCATCAACTTGTTGAGATCTTCGCGCTGGTGCGCCTCAAGGCTGCCGCTGATGCCCTCGTCACAGAAGGTGCCGACATGCCGCCAGCCCTTTCGGTCGATGTGGCGCAGGATCTTTTTGGTTGAGTACTGAACGCCGTAGCCCTTGGCCTGGTCCTCGGTTGAGACGCGGGCATAGGCCACCGCCCGGAGCTGGCCACCTGCGGTCACCCGCTCGATTACACCCGTGGCCATGGCTGTGCTTTGCTGGGTCATGTGCTGGGTTCGTCCTTATCTCTCAGCGCTTTAGCCCGGCCGGGGCGGCATCCCCGGCCGGGCTCGTTGGTCTTAACGAGTGAAGTCGGCGGTGCGGGTCGGTCAAATGGCCTGGAACTTGAGGGTCCGGCGCTCCTTGCCCTTCACCTCGTAGACGAAGTGGTCGCCGTCCATCCGACCCTCGAAGGTGGCTCGGCCAACCTTGGCCGTGACCTTCTTGGACTTGCTCGGGGCGGCCTTGCGGGCTGCGCGCTCCTCGGCCTTGTGTGCCTTCTCGGCGGCCTTGTCCTGGGCGCGCTTCACCCCGGCCGCGACCATGCGGGCGAAGGCGTAGCACTTGGCGTGCTTGTCGGCGCTGGCGCTGGTGGCTACCCCGCCCTCGTTGCGCCGGATGTCCAGGCCGAGGGCACCCCAGCGGATCAGCGCCGACTTCAGCTTGGCATCGTGGCCGGGAGCGAACTGGCGCTCGGTGCTCGCGGTGCACCCCGTGCTGAAGACCTCGCAATCGCCGCTGGCCACCTGCTCCTCGGTCAGGTCGGCGGGGAGGGCGTCGTACGCGGCGCACTCGCAGGGCTTCAGCTCGTCGGCGTCGGCCTGGGCGGTCTTTGCGGCGGTGGTGTTGGCGGCCATTTCGTGCTCCCGAATTCTCGATCCCGAACCCTGGCGGAAATGCCGGGCGAAACGGCTGTGGCCAGGCTCATTTAGGCAGCATGAATAACCGCCCGTGATGGTCGTCTTTTGTCACCACGCGTGACTGTGGCAGCCCGATGGTGACTGCCACAATCCGCCCCCGGCACACCCCCGTGCCTGGGCACGTACCCGGTGGGGGGTCTCTGGGCTGCGAGAGTCACAGTCACACTCGGGCTGCCACAGTCACGAGCCGTTATTCGCGGCGGCTCGGGTCGTTGACCTTGTCGCGCGGGATGTGGGTGCCGAGCGGCAGGCCGAGCGCGCTGGCCTCGTCCAGCTCGGCCGGGCGCGAACCGCCCCTGATCTGGCACAGCTTGACGGAAAAGTAGGCCACCTCCCCCGCCGTCCAGCGGACGACCCGGTAACGCACCCAGAGCCCACCGCCGATGACCAGACCGCCAGCGACCGGGCCAAGCTCGTGGACCGCATACGCCCCGCCGGCCGCCACCGAGTTCACGCCCAGGACAGCCCAGGGCACCCACCGCCGAGGACGCCGGACGACCGTGCCAGCACCCACCGTTTCAACTTTGGGGCGAGTGGTCGGCACCGAACTCGGCGGCTACGCGGCCCGGCTCGACCGGCGCGGACGCCTGGTCGCGCTCGCCTTCGACCAGGACCGGATCGTCGCCTCCATGCTCGGCACGGCGCTGCGGGCCGCTCTGCGACCCCGGCGGATCAAGCTCTTCAGCAACAACCCGTCCGCCGAGCGCCTGGCGGAACTCACCCGGTCCGCCGAGCGGGGAGACGTCCGCCCCGTGGTCCACGCCGTGCTGCCGATGGCCGACATCGCCGAGGCGCACCGCGGCCTCGAGGCGGGCGGGGTGCGCGGGAAGTACGTGGTGGACATGGGGCGCCACGGGTAACGCGGTCCCGTCCGGCCGCGCCGGGCCGGGCCGGGCGGCCTCAGTGGCCGTCGAGCAGGTCGCGGGCGGCGCGGACCGCCTTCGCCTCCCAGTCCCGGCGCTCCGCCAACTCCTCCCGGTGCTCGGCGGCCAGCCGCTGCTGCACCCGTACGTCCACGGCGTGCACCGCCCGCAGGTACCCGGTGCGCCGCTTGCAGCGGGCGTCGGCGGTGGCCGTCTGCTTCTCCCGGGCGGAGGGTTCGCCGGCGCGGACCGGCCGTCCGGCCAGCCGGTCCCTCAGTTCCCGGTCAACGCGGCCGGGGTCCGGGTCGTCCCGGGCGTCGCCGGGGGTGGCGTAGTCGTGGCCGGCCTCCCGCATGCACGCCGACCAGGCCCGGTCGGCCGCGCGCCAGGCGGGGTCCTGTTCGGCCTCCCGGAGGCTGTCGGCCTTGAGCGAGAGCACCGGGTCGGTGCGCTTGGCGGGGTCGGTGCCGAACAGGGTGCGCGCGGCCCGGCCCAGACAGCCGTCCTCGGGGATGCGGTGTCCGTGCACGCTCCTGGCGTCGCCGGGCAGGTCCGGCCCCGCCAGTCCCAGGTACTCGTCGAGGGTCCACTCGCGCCGCGCGGTGTGCCGTTCGTAGGCGTACCGCGCGCCCTGGTAGCCGTACTCGGCCGCCTCCCCGGGGTCCTCGACGCCGTAGCGCTCCGCGGAGTCGTGGGCGAAGGCGGTCACCGCGCCGGTGCCCGCGGGCCGTTCGGGCCAGGCGGGCACCGGGTCCAGGGACAGTTCGCGCAGTTCGGTGAAGCCGAGGCCGCGCATGCACTCCTTGGCGAGGGTCCAGCGGGCCCGGGTGACCGTACGGGTGTCGTCCTCGGACATCTCGTAGGCGTCCAGCGGCTGGAAGCGCGGGTCACCGGTGGCGAGGGCGGACGCGGTGGGCGGCGGGTCGGCGGGGTGCGGGCCGGCGCCGGTTCCGCAGCCGGCGGCGAGGGCGAGCACCGGGGCGAGGAGCAGGGCGCGGCGGACGGCTGTGTGCATGCGGACAGCCGACCAGAGCCGCACCCGCCGGGACAGTGGCGGAAGCCATACGTCCGGTCACAGGTGGATCACAGCCGGGGGGGGGGGGGGGGGGGCC
>NZ_JBQOUX010000171.1:0-10620 GCF_052216785.1 Streptomyces sp. JW3
CCGCCGGGGGGCACCTGGGGTGTTGTCGCGATAGGGAGTGGGTGGGGTCAGTGGATGATGCCGGTGCGCAGGGCGACCGCGACCATGCCGGCGCGGTCGCCGGTGCCGAGCTTGCGGGCGATGCGGGCCAGGTGGCTCTTGACGGTCAGCGCGGACAGGCCCATCGAGACGCCGATCGCCTTGTTGGACTGGCCCTCCGCGACCAGGCGGAGCACCTCGACCTCGCGGCCGGACAGTTCGCGGTAGCCGCCCGGGTGGTTCGGGGCACCCGGGGGGCGGCGGTGCAGCCGGGCGGCGGCGGCGCCGATGGGGGCGGCACCGGGCCGGGTGGGGAGCCCGACGTTGGTACGGGTGCCGGTGACGACATAGCCCTTGACACCGCCGGCGAGCGCGTTGCGCACCGCGCCGATGTCGTCGGCCGCGGAGAGGGCGAGGCCGTTGGGCCAGCCCGCGGCGCGGGTCTCGGACAGCAGGGTCAGGCCGGAGCCGTCGGGGAGATGGACGTCGGCGACGCAGATGTCGCGAGGGTTGCCGATGCGGGGACGAGCCTCCGCGACGGACGAGGCCTCGATGACGTCGCGCACACCGAGCGCCCACAGATGGCGGGTGACGGTGGAGCGGACGCGGGGGTCGGCCACGACCACCATGGCGGTCGGCTTGTTCGGGCGGTAGGCGACCAGGCTTGCGGGCTGCTCGAGGAGAACGGACACCAGGCCTCCTGGGTGCGGGGACGGGCGGTGCTTTCAAGGTCACAGTCGTCTTCGGCAGCAAACCTGTCGTCCTTTAGAGAATGATCACGATCTGGTGAGTAACAATCCGAGCAATTCGGACAGGCGGTCGACCATTCGAAGATCGAACGGTTTCGGAGTGCGTCACTACGCGCTCGAAAGTGGCCGTATCGACAAAGTGACCCGACCGGTTGCGGGGACAAAAGAGGGAGGGCAAGGCCGAAGCCTTGCCCTCCCCGCTCTCCGTGTGCCTCTACCGCGACTGCGGCCCCCGGCGCTGCGGCAGCGTCACCACCGACGCGTCGCCCGGACCGGCCGGCGGCAGTCCGCCGACCTGGGCCAGCAGGTCGCACCAGGCGCCCAGGTGCGCGGCGGCGTCCGGCACCCCGCCCAGGCCCTCGCGCGGCGTCCAGGAGGCCCGGATCTCGATCTGCGAGGCGGCCGGGCGGGCGGCCAGGCCGCCGAAGTAGTGCGAGCTGGCCCGCGTCACCGTGCCGCCCGCCTCGCCGTAGGACAGCCCGCGGTTCTGGAGAGCGCCGGTCAGCCAGGTCCAGCACACCTCCGGCAGCAGCGGGTCATTGGCCAGCTCCGGCTCCAGCTCCGCGCGCACCAGCGTCACCAGCCGGAAGGTGCCCTGCCAGGCGTCGTGCCCGGCCGGGTCGTGCAGCAGCACCAACCGCCCGTCCGCCAGATCCTCGTCGCCGTCGACGACCGCGGCCTCCAGCGCGTACGCGTACGGCGCCAGCCGCTGCGGCGGGCGGGTCGCCTCCACCTCGATCTGGGGCCGCAGCCGCGCCGCCCGCAGCGCGTCGACGGCGGACCGGAACGGCAGCGGAGCCGTATCCTCCGGATATCCGACGCCCTCCGCACCGTCCTTGATGTTGTTGGGTTCGTCCATTCCGCCCGTGCCGTCCGACAGTCGTCCCTGAGCCGCAGCCATGCGGGGAAGGTTAAGCGGAACGGCGCCCGGGCGCAGGGAGGACACCCGCAGCGGGGCGCGATGTCCGGATCACGCGGCGCGCGGACGGGGAGGGCGGCGCACGGGCCGGGCGCGGCGACGGGACCGCCCGCCCCGGTGCGCCCCGGGGGCCGGGACGGGCGCCGAAGCGTGCGAGACTTTCCGTCGTGAGTGCCAACGAGACCCCCACGGGCCAGCCGCCGACCGCCACGTACGACTCCGCCTTCCTCAAGGCGTGCAGGCGCGAGCCGGTGCCGCACACACCCGTGTGGTTCATGCGCCAGGCCGGCCGCTCGCTGCCCGAGTACCACAAGGTGCGCGAGGGCATCCCGATGCTGGAGTCCTGCACCCGGCCCGAGCTGGTCACCGAGATCACCCTGCAGCCGGTGCGCCGGCATGGCGTGGACGCGGCGGTCTACTACAGCGACATCGTCGTCCCGCTCAAGGCGATCGGCATCGACCTCGACATCAAGCCCGGCGTCGGCCCGGTCATCGACACCCCGGTCCGCACCCGCGCCGACCTGGCCCGGCTCCGCGACCTCACCCCCGAGGACGTCTCCTACGTCACCGAGGCGTTCGGGCTGCTCACCGCCGAACTCGGTGCCACCCCGCTGATCGGCTTCGCGGGTGCCCCCTTCACCCTCGCCAGCTACCTGGTGGAGGGCGGCCCGTCCCGCAACCACGAGCACACCAAGGCGCTGATGTACGGCGACCCGCAGCTGTGGGCCGACCTCCTCGACCGCCTCGCCGACATCACCGCAGCCTTCCTCAAGGTGCAGATCGAGGCGGGCGCCAGCGCCGTGCAGCTCTTCGACTCCTGGGTCGGCGCGCTCGCCCCCGCCGACTACCGCCGCTCGGTCATGCCCGCCTCCGCGAAGGTCTTCGATGCCGTGGCCGGCTACGGCGTCCCGCGCATCCACTTCGGCGTCGGCACCGGCGAACTCCTCGGCCTGATGGGCGAGGCCGGCGCGGACGTGGTCGGCGTCGACTGGCGCGTCCCGCTGGACGAGGCCGCCCGCCGGGTCGGCCCCGGCAAGGCACTCCAGGGCAACCTGGACCCGGCCGTCCTCTTCTCCTCCCAGGAGGCCGTCGAGGCCAAGACCGGCGAGGTGCTCGCCGCCGCCGAGGGCCTGGAGGGCCACATCTTCAACCTCGGCCACGGCGTCCTGCCGACCACCGACCCGGACGCGCTGACCCGCCTGGTCGCGGACGTGCACACCCGCACGGCACGCTGACGCGGTCCCGGCGGCCGTCGCGCCGAGCCTGATCGGCCGCCGGCACCGCAGCGGCGCGCGGTCAGGGCGCCCGCCGCGCCCGCCGCCCGAAGACCAGTCCGCGTGGCTCCGGCGGCGGGACGGTGCCCGGCTTCAGCGGCCAGGCCAGCAGCATGCCGAGCACGAAACCGACCACATGGGCCACGTACGCGACGGTCCCCGCGTCGGCGACGCCCTGGCCGGCCGAGTAGAACGCCTGGAGGACGAACCACAGGCCCAGCACGATCCAGGCCGGCAGCCGCAGCGGCAGGAAGATCAGGAACGGCACGAGGACCCAGACCCGGGCCCTTGGGTAGAGCACCAGATACGCGCCGAGGACGCCGGCGATCGCCCCGGAGGCGCCGATCAGGGGCGCCGTGGACGTGGTGTCCGTGAGGGCGAACCCGTACGCCGCCGCGTAGCCGCAGACCAGGTAGAACAGCAGGAACCGCAGGTGGCCCATGCGGTCCTCGACGTTGTTGCCGAAGACCCACAGGAACAGCATGTTGCCCAGCAGGTGCAGCCAGCCGCCGTGCAGGAACATCGCGGTGAGCACGCTCAGCTCGGGGGACTTGGCGTAGTCCGGCGCCGCGATCACGCACCCGGGGCCGTGCGGGCCCACCCCGGTGTCGCCGGTGGGCACCAGACGCGGCAGCCGGTGGTGGATCAGCTCCTGCGGGACGGCCGCCCAGTGGTCCAGGTACGCCTGGAGATGGCACTGCTGGGCCAGGCCGCCGGCGCCGGTGAGCGAGTCGGCCATGCCGGGCATGGACAGGAACACCGCGATGTTCGCGGCG
Source organism: Streptomyces sp. JW3 (assembly GCF_052216785.1). Classification (NCBI taxonomy): domain Bacteria; kingdom Bacillati; phylum Actinomycetota; class Actinomycetes; order Kitasatosporales; family Streptomycetaceae; genus Streptomyces; species Streptomyces sp. JW3. The sequence goes on from NZ_JBQOUX010000171.1 coordinate 3,737, forward strand.
ATCAGCGCGTAGGTGACCCACGGGGTGCGGCGCACCGGGTTCACGTCATGGACGGGGATGACCACGGGATCACTTCTGCCCGGGACGCGGGCGGCGAATCGGCGGGCGCGCTGAACGCCGCCGTTCGGGTCCCCGTATCCCTCCTCGACCGTCCGTGGCGCGGTGCCGCGGGACGAGGGAGGAACAGGCGATGAACGACCGAGCGACTCCCGCGATGCACGCCCTGCCCGACGGCGAGGCCGAGATCGCGCTGGTACTGCGGCTGCCCTGGGAGGACGTCGCCCGGCTCGGCCAGGAGGCCGGGCGGCTGGCCGCGCAGCGGCAGCGGCCGGTGACGCTGGACGAGGCGGTGAGCCACCGGCTGCGCTCCGCGCGGAGCGCGGCGCACGCCCGGCCGGGCGCGCAGTCGGGGGAGCAGCCGGCCCCGGTGGTCGCCCCCGCGCCGGTGTCGTCGCTGCCGCCCCGGCCGCCGGGGGAGCAGGCGCGGCAGGCCATCGACCGGATCAACGGCACCGCGTGAACGCGCTCAGCCACGTCGCTCGACCGCCCGGGCCGCCTTGCGGGCGGCCACCAGCACCGGGTCCCAGACCGGCGAGAACGGCGGGGCGTAACCGAGGTCCAGGGCGGTCATCTGCTCCACCGTCAGGCCCGCGGTGAGCGCCACCGCCGCGATGTCGACCCGCTTGCCCGCGCCCTCCCGGCCGACGATCTGCACGCCCAGCAGCTTGCCGGTGCGGCGCTCGGCGAGCATCTTCACCGTCATGGGCGAGGCGTTCGGGTAGTAGCCCGCGCGGCTGGTCGACTCGATGGTGACCGCGACGAACTCCAGACCCACCCGGCGGGCGTCCTTCTCCCGCAGTCCGGTCCGGGCGATCTCCAGGTCGCAGACCTTGCTGACCGCCGTGCCGACCACGCCCGGGAAGGTGGCGTACCCGCCGCCCGCGTTGGTGCCGATGACCTGCCCGTGCTTGTTGGCGTGGGTGCCGAGCGCGATGTGCCGCTCCTGCCCGGAGACCAGGTCGAGCACTTCGACGCAGTCGCCGCCCGCCCAGATGTCCGCCTGCCCGCGCACCCGCATCGCACGGTCCGTCAGCAGCCCGCCGTAGTGGCCGACGGGGAGACCGGCGGCCCGCGCGAGCGACGTCTCGGGGGTCACGCCGATGCCGAGCACCACGACGTCCGCCGGGTACGTCGCGTCCGGGGTGACCACGGCACGCACCCGGCCGTCCGGGCCGGTGCGCACTTCGGTGACCTCGGTGTCGTTCACCATGGTGATGCCGAGGCCCTCCATCGCCTCGTGCACCAGGCGGCCCATGTCCGGATCGAGGGTGGACATCGGCTCCCGGCCGCGGTTGACGACCGTCACCTCGTAGCCCCGGTGGATCAGCGCCTCGGCCATCTCCACGCCGATGTACCCGGCGCCGACGACCACCGCGCGGCGGCCGCCCGCGCGGGCCAGCGTGTCCAGCAGCGCCTGCCCGTCGTCGAGGGTCTGCACGCCGTGCACCCCGGGGGCGTCCGCGCCCGGCAGGTCGGGCCGCACCGGCCGGGCGCCGGTCGCGACGACGAGCTTGTCGTACGCCGTCCAGGACTCGGCCCCGGAATCGACGGCACGCGCGCGTACCCGCCGGCCCGCCACGTCGATCTCCGTGACCTCGGTGCGCGTGTGCAGGTCGATGCCGCGGGCGCGGTGCTCCTCGGGGGTGCGGGCGATCAGCCGGTCCCGCTCGTCGACCTCGCCGCCCACCCAGTACGGGATGCCGCACGCCGAGTAGGAGCTGAAGTGGCCGCGTTCGAACGCCACGATCTCCAGCTCGCCCGGGCCCTTCAGCCGGCGGGCCTGCGATGCCGCGGACATCCCCGCGGCGTCGCCGCCGATGATCACCAGTCGTTCGCGCCCGCCTGCCCCGCCGCCGCTCATGTCCATGCGGACACGCTACGGGGCGGGGTACGGGTCAGTCCTCCTCGCCCTCCCGGTCCGCCCCCGGCGCCGGGCGGGCCGTCGGCAGCGGGCCCAGGGCGGTCGCGGTGGCGGCGGCCGGGCGGCGCGGCCGCCGGGGCCGCGGCACCCGCACCCACAGCAGCACCAGCAGCGCCGCCGCCGCCGCGAACGGCAGCACCGCGCCGAGCACCACGGCCAGCCAGCGCAGCATCGTCACGAACGCGTCCCAGCCGCCCGCCAGGGCGTCGGTGAACCCGGGATCGTCGTCCTCGCCCGCGCCGGCCGGCGCGGGCGACTCGGTCAGGGAGAGGGTGATGGTGGCCAGCGCGGCGCGGTCCTTCAGGGACGCCTGCCGGGCGAGCAGCGACTCCAGCTCCGCCTGCCGGCTGCTCAGTTCGCCCTCCAGCGTCACCACGTCGCTCAGCCGCTCCGCCCGGTCCATCAGCTCCCGGACCCGGGCCACGCTGGCGCGCTGCGAGGTGATGCGGCTCTCGACGTCCACCACCTGGTCGGTGACGTCCTGCGCCTTGGAGCTGCGGTCCAGGAGCTTGCCCGCGCCCTCCAGGCCGGCCAGCACCTTGTCGTAGGCGTCGACGGGCACCCGCAGCACCGCCTCGGTGTACTCGTGGTCCTCGTCGTCGCGTTCGGTGCTCTCCTCGCCGACGTAACCGCCCGCGTCCTCGGCGGCGGTCCGGGCCTCGGCGAGGGCCTTGGGCACGTCCTCGACCCGCACGGTCAGCGAGGCGGTGCGGATGATGTGGGTGGCGGGCAGCTTCACCGGCGCCGTCGCCCCGGCCTCCTTGCCGGCCCCGCCGCCGGCGCCCTGCGGCGCGCCCTGCCCGCCCTGCCCGCCCTGGCCGGCGTCGGCCGCCTTGTCGGCCGTGCTGCCCGCGCCGCTGTCGTCCGCCCCGGAGCAGCCGGTGAGCGCGAGGGCGGCGGCCAGCAGCAGGGCGGCCGGCGCCGTGACGGGACGGCGCGGGCAACGGCGTACGGGACGCCGTACGGAACGGTGTGGTGAACGGTGTGCGTGCATGCGGACCCCCGCGCTCTGGACGACTGATGCTCCTTCGACGCCGGGACGGGGCCGAACGTTGGCGCCCGCCGGTCCCGAACGGGTCACGGTCCGGACGCGGACCGGACACCGAGGGGGCCGGCGGGCGTTGTCAGTGGGGTCTGAGAAGGTGGTGGCATGTGTGCGAGTCGGACCCGTGCGGGCACGGGGCATGTCGTCGTCGTGGGAGCCGGGATCGCCGGTCTGGCCGCCGCCCACCGGCTGCTGGAGCGGGGCGCGCGGGTGACCGTGCTGGAGGCGTCGGACCGGGTCGGCGGCAAGCTGCTGCCCGGCGAGATCGCGGGCGTCCGGGTCGACCTGGGCGCCGAGTCGATGCTGGCCCGCCGCCCCGAGGCGGTCGGCCTGGCCCGCGCGGTGGGGCTCGGCGACCGGCTCCGGCCGCCGGCCACCGCGACGGCCGCGCTGTGGACCCGCGGCGCCCTGCGGCCCATGCCCAAGGGGCACGTCATGGGGGTGCCGGGCACCGCCGCCGCGCTGTCCGGGGTGCTGTCCGAGGAAGGGCTGGCCCGCATCGAGCGGGACGCCGAACTGCCCCGCACCGAGGTCGGGGACGACGTGGCGGTGGGCGAGTACGTGGCGGCCCGGCTCGGCCGCGAGGTCGTCGACCGGCTGGTCGAGCCGCTGCTGGGCGGGGTGTACGCGGGCGACGCGTACCGCATCTCGATGCGCTCGGCCGTCCCGCAGCTGTTCGAGGCGGCGCGGACGCACACCTCGCTCACCGAGGCGGTCCGCGCGATCCAGGGCCGCACGGCCGCCGCGCCCGGCCCCGGCGGCCCGGTCTTCATGGGCATCGAGGGCGGCATCGGCACCCTGCCCCCGGCGGTCGCCGAGGCGGTCCGCGCCCAGGGCGGCGAGATCCTGCTGAGTACGCCGGTGACGGAGCTGCGCCGCACCGCCCCGGACGGCGGCTGGCGGATCGTCGCCGGCGACCGGGTGCTGGCGGCCGACGCCGTGGTGGTCGCCGTCCCCGCCCCGGCCGCCGCGTCGCTGCTGCGCGCCGAGGCGCCCGCCGCGGCGGCCGAGCTGGCCGCCGTGGAGTACGCCTCCATGGCGCTGATCAGCCTCGCCTACCGCCGCGCGGACGCCGCCGCGCTGCCCGAGGGCAGCGGCTTCCTGGTGCCGCCGGTCGACGGACGCACCATCAAGGCGGCCACCTTCGCCTCCCGCAAGTGGGGCTGGATCGACCGCGCGGACCCGGAGCTGGTCGTGCTGCGCACCTCCGTCGGCCGTCACGGCGAGACGGAGATCCTCGGCCGCGACGACACCGGCCTGGTCGCCGCCGCCCGGCACGACCTCGAGCAGGCCACCGGCCTCACCGCCGCTCCGGTCGCCACCCGCGTCACCCGTTGGCACGACGGCCTGCCGCAGTACCCGGTCGGCCACCACGCGCGGGTGGTCCGCGTCCGCGAGCACGTCGCGAAGCTCCCCGGCCTCGCGGTGTGCGGCGCGGCCTACGACGGCGTCGGGATCCCGGCGTCCGTCGCCAGCGCCCACGCGGCCGTCGACCAGCTGCACGGCGACCTCACCGGTGTGCAGGAACTCACCGCCCACCCGGTGCCGAGCCCGCACGGCGGGGCGGGAGAATAAGGCCATGAGTGACGACGCCACCACCCCTGCCGCCGAGCGCATCCCCAACAAGGGCAAGCTGGCCAAGGACCTCAACGAGGTCATCCGCTACACCCTCTGGTCCGTCTTCAGGCTGAAGGACACGCTTCCCGACGCCGCCGCGCGGTCCGGGTACGCCGACGAGGTCCAGGAGCTGTTCGACCAGCTCGCCGCCAAGGACGTCACCGTCCGCGGCACCTACGACGTGTCCGGGCTGCGCGCCGACGCCGACGTCATGATCTGGTGGCACGCCGAGACCAGCGACCAGCTCCAGGAGGCGTACAACCTCTTCCGCCGCACCAGGCTGGGCCGCGCGCTGGAGCCGGTCTGGTCGAACATGGCGCTGCACCGGCCGGCCGAGTTCAACCGCGCGCACATCCCGGCCTTCCTCGCCGACGAGACGCCGCGCGACTACATCAGCGTCTACCCGTTCGTGCGCTCCTACGACTGGTACCTGCTGCCCGACGAGGACCGCCGCCGGATGCTCGCCGACCACGGCAAGATGGCCCGCGGCTACCCCGACGTGCGGGCCAACACGGTCGCCTCGTTCTCGCTGGGCGACTACGAGTGGATCCTCGCCTTCGAGGCCGACGAGCTGTACCGGATCGTCGACCTCATGCGCCACCTGCGCGGCTCCGAGGCGCGCCGGCACGTCCGCGAGGAGGTCCCGTTCTACACCGGCCGCCGCAAGGACCTGCCGGAGCTGGTGGCCGGGCTGGCCTGAGCGCGCGGGCGGCGGGCCGCTCCGGTCAGCTCTCCGGGGCCGGCCTCGGCGCCGGGCGCGGGGCGCAGGACGCGTCCCGCGCCGGAAGCCGGCCCTCCAACAGGTACGCCTCCACGTGGCCGTTGACACACGCGTTCGGGCCGCCCGCGATGCCGTGGGTGCCGGCGTCCCGCTCGGTGACCAGCACCGAGCCGGCCAGCCGGCGCCGCAGCTGAAGCGCCCCGGCGTAGGGCGTGGCCGCGTCCCGCTCGGCGGCCAGGATCAGCACCGGCGGCAGCTCGCCCGGCGCGGTCCGCACGTCCAAGGGCCGCTGCCGGGGCGCCCGCCAGTAGGCGCACGGCAGGTTGGTCCACACGTTGTCCCAGGTCTCGAACGGCGCCCGGCGCGCCAGCCGGGTGTTGTCCCGGTCCCAGACCTCGAACTCGGTCGGCCAGGGCGCGTCGTTGCACTCGACGGCCGTGTACACCGCGCTGGAGTTCTCCGCCCCCTCGGCCGCCTCCGGATGCGGCCCGGCCAGCTCCACCAGCGGCTCCGGGTCGCCCTTCAGATAGGCCGACAGCGCCCGCGCCCGGTGCGGCCAGTGCTCGTCGTAGTACCCGGCCCGCAGGAACGAGCCCTGGAGCTGGGCCGGTCCGACCGTGCCGCCGGCCGGCCGCTCGGCCAGCAGCCCGCTCGCCCGCTCGTAACTGCCCCGCACCTCGCGCGGGGTGTCGCCGAGCCCGTACACGTCGTCGTGGGCGGCGATCCACTTGCGGAAGTCCCGCCAGCGGTGCTCGAACGCCGCCGACTGTGCGAGGTTGTTGCGGTACCAGATCATCTCCGGGCCGGGATCGACCACCGAGTCGAACACCATCCGCCGCACCCGCCCCGGGAACAGCTCCGCGTACAGCGCGCCGAAGTACGTCCCGTACGAGGCACCCATGAAGGTCAGCTTCCGCTCGCCCAGCGTGGCGCGGATCACCTCCAGGTCCCGGGCGTTGTTCAGGGAGTGGTAGTGCCGCAGCGCGTTACCCGCCCGCTCGGCGCAGCCACGGGCGTACGCCGCGGCCTCGGCGGCCCGCTCCCGCTTGTACGCGTCCGAGGGCTGCTCCGGAGCGGGCCGGGGGCCCTTGAAGAAGCGTTTCGGGTCCTGGCAGGACAGCGGCGCGGACGGGGCGACCCCGCGCGGCGCGTAGCCGACCAGGTCGTACGCCGCCGCCAGCCGCTTCCACTCGGGGACCATGCCGATCAGCGGGAAGTGCAGCCCCGAGGCGCCCGGTCCGCCCGGGTTGTAGACCAGCGCGCCCTGCCGGGGCACCGCGCGCCCGCCGTCCCCCGGGGCCTTGCCGGTGGCCCGGACCCGGCCGACGGTCAGCTCGATGTGCCGGCCGTCCGGGTGCGCGTAGTCGAGCGGGACGGTGACGGTCCCGCACTTCATGGTGCCCGGCAGCTCCTCCGCGTCCGGGCAGTCGCCGAACCTGATGCCGGCCGCGGCGGCGCGGGCGGCGGCCACCTCGGTGCCCTGGCGCTCGGCCGCCCCGGCCGGCGGCTCGGGCGAGCCG
>NZ_JBQOUX010000172.1:0-10613 GCF_052216785.1 Streptomyces sp. JW3
CGCCGCCCCCCCCGGCGCTCGCCTCCCTCAAGGGCGCGCCCGGGGTGACCGGGCAGGTGTCGCCCGCCGTCGTCTCCAAGGACGGCAAGGCCCTCGAAGGCGTCGTCCAGCTCCGCCCCGACCTCGGCGACGAACTCGCCGCCGCCCTCGACCGGATCCGGGACGCCGCCGGCCAGGTCCCCGGCACCGAGGCCGGCGTCGCCGGGCCCGCGGCCGGCCAGGCCGACCTGTCCGACGCCTTCGCCGGCATCGACGGCCTGCTGCTCGGCGTGGCCCTGCTGGCCGTCCTCGTCATCCTGCTGCTGGTCCACCGCAGCGTGCTGCTGCCGTTCGTCGTCATCCTCGGCGCGGTCTTCGCGCTCGGCCTGGCCTGCGCGGTCGTCTATGTCCTCGCCGACCACGCCGTGGTCCGGGTCGACGGCCAGGTCCAGGGCATCCTGTCGATCCTCGTCATCGGCGCCGCCACCGACTACGCCCTGTTGCTGACCGCCCGCTACCGCGAGGAACTCGCCCACCGCGAGGACCGGTTCGCGGCGACGCTGGCCGCGCTCAAGGAGTCCTGGGGCGCCGTCGTCGCCAGCGCCGCCACCGTCGCGCTCGGCCTGCTCGCCCTGCTGCTGAGCGACCTGACCAACAACCGCGCGCTCGGCCCGGTCGGCGCCATCGGCATCGGCTGCGCCGTCCTGACCACCCTCACCTTCCTGCCCGCCGTCCTGGTCCTGCTCGGCCGCGCCGCCTACTGGCCCGCCGAGCCCCGCCCGGTGGAGGAGAAGCGGGGCGTGTGGCACCGGGTCGCCAAGCTGGTGGACCGTGCGCCGCGCAAGGTCTGGGCGGTCTCCCTGATCTGCCTGCTGGCCGCCGCCGCCTTCGCCCCGGCGCTCCACTCCAAGGGCGTCCCGCTGGACGAGACCTTCGTCGGCGAGGCCCAGTCCGTCGCGGCGCAGCGCACCCTGAGCGAGCACTTCCCCGGCGGCTCCGGCAACCCGGCGGTGGTCATCGCGGACGCCGGCCGCGTCGGCCGGGTCGTCGCGGTGGCCGAGGACACCGCCGGAGTCGCCTCGGCCGCCCCGGTCACCGCCGCCGGACGGCCCGGCGGGGGAGAGCCGGTGACCGTCGACGGCCGGGTCCGTATCGACGTCACGCTGAGCGCCGCCGCCGACAGCGACGCGGCCAAGGACACCGTGGCCCGGCTGCGCGCCGCCCTGCACGCGGTGCCCGGCGTGGACGCGAAGGTCGGCGGCTACACCGCCCAGCGGTACGACACCCTGCGCACCGCCGAACGGGACCGCACCCTCATCGTCCCCGTCGTCCTCGCCATCATCCTCGTCATCCTCGTCGCGCTGCTGCGCTCCCTGCTGCTGCCGGTGCTGCTGGTGCTCACCGTGGCGCTCAACTTCCTCGCCACCCTCGGCGTCAGCGCGCTGGTCTTCCCGCACGTCTTCGGCTTCACCGGCACCGACCCGTCGGTGCCGCTGTACGGGTTCGTGTTCCTGGTCGCCCTCGGCGTGGACTACAACATCTTCCTGATGTCCCGGGTCCGCGAGGAGTCGCTGCGGCACGGGGTGCGCCAGGGCATCCTGCGCGGCCTTATCAGCACCGGCGGGGTGATCACCTCCGCGGGCGTGGTGCTCGCCGCGACCTTCGCCGCGCTCGGCGTGATCCCGCTGGCCTTCCTGGTGCAGATCGCCTTCATCGTCGCCTTCGGCGTGCTGCTCGACACCCTGGTGGTGCGGTCCCTGCTGGTGCCGGCGCTGGCCCGGGACCTCGGCCGGCGCATCTGGTGGCCGGGGCGGCTGAGCCGGCCGACGTCCTGAAGCGGCGTCAGCGGGTCGCGGAGCGCTCCTTGGCGAAGTCGTACAGCTCCTCGGAGGTGCTGATCAGCTCCCGCTGCTCGGCCCGGGAGCCGACCATCGGCTGCGAGCCGTGCAGCGGCACCTGCGCGCTCTCGGGCAGGAACCGCACGGTCACCAGGCCGATGACACCGGCCACCATCAGGTAGTACGCGGGCACCAGATCGTTGCCCGTGGCGTTCACCAGCGCCTCGGTGAACAGCGGTGTGGTGCCGCCGAACGCGGCGACGGCGAAGTTGAAGCCGATGCCCATCGCGGCGTAGCGCACGGCGGTCGGGAACAGCGCGGGCAGCGTGGCGGCGCTCGGCGCGGCGAAGCAGGCCAGCAGGGTGGACAGCAGCAGCACGCCGAGCACCGGGGCCACCGTGCCGTCCGACCGCAGCAGCCAGAACCCCGGCACGGCCAGCACGATCATCGCCACCGCGCCGACCGCGTACAGCGGACGCCGGCCGACGTGGTCGCTGAGCCGCCCGAGGAAGGTGATCAGCAGCACGATCCACACCATGCCGATCAGGACCAGCACGTCGGCGAAGCCGCTGGAGCGGCCCAGCGTCTCGGTCTGGTACGTGGGCAGATACCCGGTGACCATGTAGTTGGTGACGTTGTACAGGAGCACGATGCCCATGCAGATGAGCAGCGGCTTCCAGTGGTCCTTGACGATCGTCCGGAACTCGCTGCCCGCCGACTCCTGGGCCATGCTCTTCTCGTGCTCGTCCAGTTGCTGCTGGAAGGCCGGGGACTCCTCCAGCTTCAGCCGCATGTACAGACCGATGACGCCCAGCGGACCGGCGATCAGGAACGGCAGCCGCCAGCCCCAGGAGAGCATCTGGTCGTCGCTGAGCGCGAGATTCAGCACCGTCACCAGCGCCGAACCCAGGGCATAGCCGACGAACGTGCCGAAATCCAGCCAGCTGGACAGGAAACCGCGCCGGCGGTCCGGCGAGTACTCGGCGACGAAGGTGGTGGCGCCGCCGTACTCGCCGCCGGTGGAGAAACCCTGGACCATCCGGGCGAGCAGCAGCAGGATCGGGGCGGCGATGCCGATGGTGGCGTAGCTCGGGATGAGGCCGATGGAGAAGGTGCCGGCCGCCATCATGATCATGGTGGTGGCGAGCACCTTCTGCCGGCCGATGCGGTCGCCGAGCGGGCCGAAGACCAGGCCGCCCAGCGGCCGGACCACGAAGGCCGCGGCGAAGGTGGCGAAGGACGAGATCAGCTGGACGCCGGGGGAGGCGCCGGGGAAGAACACCCTGCCGACGGTGGCGGCGAGGTAGCTGTAGACGCCGAAGTCGAACCACTCCATGCAGTTGCCCAGCGCGGAGGCGCCGACCGCGCGCTTCAGCAGCGGCCGCTCGACGACCTGGACGTCCTCCTCGCGGAAGGCACGCTTGTTGCGCCGGAGCCGGTGGGTCAGCTCTTCGCGGACCTGTCCCGGCAGGTTCGCGACCGCTTTCGGCATCTTCATCCGGCCCAGAGGCCCCGACCGGGCGTCGGGCTTGGCGTCCCTCACGCTGCCGCCTTTCTGTTGCGTCACGGCTGTCCGTCACGGCTTCTGCCTACGCGAATTCTGTGCCGCACTGATCGTCCGGCGCACGCGGTGGCTGCTGCCCGGGTCCGCACCGGCTCACACCGGGGCACCGGGTGCGGGTGAGAACAGGGCGGACGGCTCGGGCGCGCGACGGTGCCGGCCGGTCGGCACCGATGCCGCCGATCAGGTGGCCGCACCGGACCCGGGCCGGTCCCGGACGGTGGCGCCGCGTCAGATGAAGGCCACCAGCGGGGCGGTGCCGAGCTACGGGAGTCCGGTCCCTCGGGTGGCGGTACGGCACCCGGGCCGCCCGGTGAGCAGGCGGCGTCCGAATCAGTGGCAAGACGTAGGAGTGTTCGAGAGAAGGCGGGGTACGCGACCTGTTGCCGGTCCTTGCGGGCCGGTTTTGGGAACGGACAACTCGGGAGGGCACCCATGACGGCGGCGATGACGACGCGGAAGACGGACGTCGATGGAGAAGCGGTCCGGCTGCCCCAGGTCGCCGACCCGTCGAAGGTCGCGCCGAAGGACGCCCGCGAACTGTCGCGGCTCTTCTTCGACCAGCTCGCGGTACTGGAGGAGGGGACGCGGGACTACCAGTACGCGCGCAACACCCTGATCGAGATGAACATGTCGCTGGTGCGCTACGCGGCGTCCCGGTTCCGCAGCCGGGGCCCGGAGGAGCGCGAGGACATCGTCCAGGTCGGCATGATCGGCCTGATCAAGGCGATCGACCGGTTCGAGCTGACCCGTGAGGTCGAGTTCACCTCGTTCGCCGTGCCGTACATCGTGGGCGAGATCAAGCGCTTCTTCCGCGACACCTCCTGGGCGGTGCACGTGCCGCGCCGGCTTCAGGAGGCCCGGGTGGAGCTGGCCAAGGCGACGGACGAGCTGCGCAGCCGGCTGGGCCGCACGCCGACCGTCAAGGAGCTGGCCGAGCTGATGAGCCTGACCGAGAACGAGGTCGTGGAGGCCCGGCTGGCCGCCAACGGCTACAACTCCTCCTCGCTGGACGCCGCGCTCGGCGGCAGCGAGGACGGCGAGACCGTGCTCGCGGACTTCATCGGCACCGAGGACGCGGCGCTGGAACTGGTCGAGGACTTCCACGCGCTGGCCCCGCTCATCGCCGAGCTCGGCGAGCGGGACCGGCAGATCATCCATATGCGGTTCGTGGAGGAACTGACCCAGGCGCAGATCGGCGAACGCCTCGGCGTCTCCCAGATGCACGTCTCCCGGCTGCTGTCGCGGACCCTGGCGCGGCTGCGGGAGGGCATGCTCACCACGAAGTGATCCGTCTTCAGCGACGAGCCGGCGGCCGGGACCTCCCGGCCGCCGGCTCGTGCGTGCGGCTCAGGGCTGCAACGGCAGGGTTCGGCAGTCGGACGTGGCGGGCTTGCCCGCGAGGCGGTCGGTGAGCCAGGAGATGGCCGCGCCCTGGTCGGCGAGGAGCGCGCCGAAGTGGTTGATCAGCTTGTCGCCGACGTTCGGCAGCAGCACCGGCTCGTAGTCGACCTGTCCGCCCAGCGCGCACCAGTCGGCCGCCATCTGGCGGGTCTGGCCGTGCGGGACCAGGTTGTCGCTGGTGCCGGTGGCCACCCGGATGGGGCCGGCCGGCTTCATGGTGCCGATGCGCTGCTTCGCCAGGAACGACTGGAGGGCGGGTTCGGCGCGGATGATGTCGCCGAGCGACTGCCCGGTGTTCGTCCAGGAACCGCTGCGGGCGAAGGCGTAGCCGAACAGCGCGTCGCCCACGCACATGGTCGACAGGTCTTCCAGCGCCTGTCGGCCGGCTGCGTTGACGTACTTGTCCGCGATGGGACGCAGGGCCGGCTCGGTCTGGAGGAAGCCGTTCAGCGACCAGCCCAGCGCGCCCGCCAGGTCGCTGCCGTCGATCGCCTCGGTGACCTCGGTCAGGTCGGCGGGCGCGGCGCCCGAGTAGGTACCGGCCAGCGTGACGTCGGGGGCGTAGGTGGGCTGGAGTTCGGCCGCGGCGGCCGTCGCGCCGCCGCCCTGGCTGTAGCCGAACAGGCCGACCGGGGAGTCCGTGGTGACGGACGCCTCGGTCAGGGACCGGGCGGCGCGGACGGCGTCCAGCACCGCGTGCGCCTCGTCGACCCGGTTGACGTAGGTGTGCAGCCGGTCGGTGGCGCCGAGGCCCGCGTAGTCGGTGACGACGACGGCGACGCCGCGGGCCAGCAGCCGGTAGACGGACAGGTCCTCGTAACCGACCGAGACGGTCTCGCCGTTGAGGCTCAGCGGGTGTTCCAGGCCCATCGAGGCGGCGCACTGGTCGCCCTGGCCCATGGTGCCGGGGGCGACGACGACCAGCGGACGCGGTCCGTCCCCGCGCCACTTGGCGGTGGGCTCGATGTAGGCGCCGGTGACGGCCATCGGGCCGCCGCCCGTGTCGGTGGACTTGTACATCAGCCGGGTGGCCTTGCCGGGCAGCGGGCCGCCCAGGCTCGGCAGGCTCAGCGCGAGCTTCAGCGGCTCGCTGCGCACCAGGGTGCCGTTGGCCTCGGGAAGGGCGGCCGGCGGGGTGTAGAAGGCGGGTATCTCGACGCCGCGGGAGACCACGGCGGCGGAGTCGCCGGCCGCGGCGGCCGGCACGGCCTGAACGCCGAGGGCGAGGACGGCGGCTATGGACGCGGCGAGCAGGGTGGGGCGTGCGGGCATGGCGGACCTCCTGGTGGAGTGCGCTCACTCTGCTTCTGCAGGGGTGTCGGGACCGTACCGAGCCAGGAGTTACCGGGGGTAGCATCGTGCATATTACGGTTCAGTAACTTGACGTTCTGTCTAATAAGCGTCGGGCAGGGGCCGGTCGGCGGGGCCGGACGCCGGGCCTGGCACGGGCCCTGGAGATCGCCGGGGACGGGGTGGGCCGCACCGGCGGCCGGTGCCGCCCCGTCCCCCGCTCTACCGCCGGCTGCGGATCAGCAGATACAGGAAGTACGGCGTGCCGATGACCGCCGTCATCAGGCCGGCGCCCAGCTGGGCCGGGGCGATCACGGTGCGGCCCAGCAGGTCGGCCGTGCCCACCAGCGTGGCGCCCAGCAGCATCGCGACCGGGACCACCCGCACGTGCCGCCGGCCCACCAGGGCACGGGCCGCGTGCGGGGCCACCAGGCCGACGAAGCCGATGGTGCCCGCGCAGGCCACGGCGGTCGCGCTGAGCAGGACGCCGACGGCCAGGAAGCCGAGCCGGCCCGGGGCCAGCCGCAGACCGAGCAGCCGGGGCGTGTCCTCGTCCAGCGACACCAGGTCCAGTTCGGTGCGCCGGGTCACCGCGAAGACCACGCCGGCCACCAGGACCAGCGCCACCGGCAGTACGTCGGGCATGGTCCGCCCGTAGGTGGAACCCGACAGCCAGGTCAGCGCCTTGGTCGCGTTGAACGGGTCGGTGAGCACGATGAGCAGGCTGATCAGCGCCGTGGTCCCGGCGGCCACCCCGATGCCGACCAGGACCAGCCGGTTCTGCCGGAAGCCGCCGCGCGCGGCGAGGCCGAAGACCACGACGGCACTCACTCCGGCCCCCGCGAACGCGGCCCCGGAGATGCCCCAGCCGCCGGCCGTGGGCACGGTCGTCACGAGCAGTACGGCGCCGAGCGCCGCGCCGCCGGAGACACCGAGGACGCTGGGGTCGGCGAGCGGGTTGCGGGTGACGGCCTGCACCAGCGTGCCGGACAGCGCGAGCGCCGCGCCGGCGCCGAGCGCGGCCAGCACCCGGGGCACCCGGGTGTCCAGGACGAAGGACGTGGTCTGCCCGGCCCGCCCCTGGAGCCAGTTGGCCACGTCGCCGAGCAGCAGCTTGCTGTCGCCGATCAGCACCCCCGCGACGGTGACGCCGACCAGCGCGGCCACCAGCAGCACCACCGCGGTCAGGAACGCCGCCCGGCCGGGGATGCGCATCCGGTCCGGCGCGCCGGAGTCGCCGGTGTCCCGCAGCCGCAGCGCCATCGCGACCAGGAACACGGCCCCGACCAGGCTGGTGACCACGCCCGTGGGCACGGCCACCGACAGGTCGTCCGGCACCAGCGCCCGCAGCAGCACGTCCGAGCCCAGCACCAGGGCCGCGCCGGTGAGGGCCGCCGCGGGCAGGCTGCCGCGCGAGCGGGCGAACCCCCGAAAGCGCCGGGACAGCGGCCGGACCAGCGCGGGCGCGCACAGGCCGACGAAGCCGATCGGCCCGGCCAGCGTGACCGCCGCCGCGGACAGCAGCGCGGCCAGCACGACCACCGTGACGCGGGTGGCCCGCACCGGCACCCCGAGGCCGCGGGCCGCGTCGTCGCCGAGGGCCAGCGCGTCGATCCGGCGGGCGGTCAGCGCCAGCCCGACCACCCCGACGACGGCGATCGGCAGCATCTGGAGGACGCCGTCGAAGCCGTTCTGGCTGATGCTGCCCTGGTTCCAGGCGTACAGGCCCTCGGTCTGCTCGGGGAACAGCAGCAGCAGTCCCTCGGTGACCGAACTCAGGCCGAGTGTCAGCGCGGTGCCGGCCAGCACCAGCCGGACCGTGCCGGTACCGAGGCCGGACAGGCCGAGGACGACGGCCGCCGCGGCCAGGCCGCCGGCGAAGGCGACCCCGGAGGACGCCAGCAGCGGCAGCGAGAGGCCGGTGGCGCCGGCCACGCCGAGCGCCAGGTAGGAACCGGCGTTCACGGCCAGGGTGTCGGGGGAGGCGAGGACGTTGCGGCTGACCGCCTGGAGCACGCCGCCGGCCACGCCGAGGGCGACGCCGACCAGCAGGCCGGCCGCCGCCCGGGGCAGCCGGGAGGCGATCACGACCGACGCGTCGGAGGCGTCGGCCCGACCGGTGAGCGCCTTGAACACCTCGGCCGGTCCGACCGAGGCGGTGCCCTGGGTGATGTCCCAGAGCGCGAGGACGGCGACCAGCAGGAGGAGTCCGGCCGTCACCGCGCCCGCGCCCGAGCGGGAGACGGGAGCCGCCGACGGGCGGATGCCGGGTTTCGTCGCGGTGACGGCCATGACCTCGCTACTTCGTCAGCGCGCCGACGACGGAGTCGATGTACGCCGACATCGATCCGGGGCCGCCGAACATCCAGATGCCGTCGTCCAGGCGGTGCACGTCACCGGACTTGACGAAGGGCAGCGACTTCCACACCGAGTTCTTGGTGAGGGCGCCGGTGAACGGGGTGGCGCTGTCGTCCTCGTCGTTGCCGATGTACGCGAACTGGGTGTCCTTCGGCAGGTCGGTCAGGCCCTCGACGTCGGTGGAGCCGAGGCCGTACGCCGCGTCGCCCTTGACCGTCCAGGCGTTCTTCAGCCCGATCTCCTCGCTGACCTCACCGATGAGCGAGTTCGCCGTGTACGGGCGGATGGTCACCTGGTTGGAGGCGACGTAGCCGTCGGCGAAGGCGAAGTCGGTGCCGTCCAGACCGGCGTCGGCGATGGCCTGCTTGCCCTCGGCGACCTTGGCCTCGAAGTCCGAGCGGACCGTCTTGGCCTGGTCGGCGGTGCCGGTGGCCTTCGCGATGAGGTCGACGTTGGTCAGCATCTGGTCGATCTGGCCGGTGCCGTCGGCGGACTTCACGGTCAGCACCGGGGCGATCTTCTTGAGCTGCTTGGCGGCGCTGGCCGGCAGGTCGTTGGTGGCCACGATCAGATCGGGCTTGAGCGAGGCCACGGTGTCCATGCTGGGCTCGCCGCGGGTGCCGATGTCCTTGGGCGAGTTGGTCAGCGGCACCGCGCCGTCCCAGGTGTTGTAGCCCTTGGGGTCGGCGACCCCGACCGGCTTCACCCCGAGCGAGACGAGGCTCTCCACGACGTTCCACTCGGTGGCGACCACCTTGGTGGCGGGCCCGTCCAGCTTCACCTTCGTCCCGGTGCCGTCGGTGAGGGTGATGGGCTCGGCGGACTGCTCGGCGCTGTCCGCGGCCGGCTCGGTGGTGCCGCAGGAGGACAGGGCGAGAGCCGCGGCGGTGACGGCGGTCGCGGTGAGGAGGGTGCGTCTCATGAGGTGGTGCCGAGCCTTTCACGTCGGGTGTGGTGGCGGCCGATCGGGCGGGTGCGCAGCCGGCCGGTGAGGGGGTCGGTGTCGACCTCGATCCGGATGCCGTAGACGGCGGTCAGCCGGTCCGGCGTCAGGACCTCCTCGGGCGGACCGTCGGCGACGATCCGGCCCGCTTCGAGCAGGGTGACCCGGTCGGCGACGGCCGCCGCCTGGTCGAGGTCGTGCAGCACGACGCCGACGGCGATGCCGTGGTCGTCGGCCAGGTCGCGGATGAGATCGAGCAGTTCGACCTGGTAGCGCAGGTCGAGGTAGGTGGTGGGTTCGTCCAGCAGCAGCACACCGGTCTCCTGGGCGAGGCAGCTCGCCAGCCAGACCCGCTGGAGCTGCCCGCCGGAGAGGTGGTCGGCGCCGCGTCCGGCCAGTTCGCTCACCCCGGTCAGGGCGAGCGCCCGGTCGACCGCGGCCGGACCGTCCGGGTCCGCCCGTCCCCAGCGGCCCCGGTACGGGTAGCGGCCGAACTCGACCACGTCGCGCACGGTCAGCCCGCTCGGGGTGGGGCGGCCCTGGGTCAGCAGCGCCACGTACCGCGAGAACTCGCGGGACGTCAGCGCCAGTGCGTCGGTGTCGCCGTCGATCCTGAGCGTGGCGTCGCGCGGCCGCTGGAGCCGGGCGATCGTGCGCAGCAGCGTCGACTTGCCGCTGCCGTTCGGACCGACCAGCACGGTGACCTCGCCGGGCCGCAGACCGACCGCCGCGCCGTGCACCACGTCCACGCCGTCGTAGGCCACGGTGACGTCCGTGGCCGACAGCTCATGGCCGCGCAACCGCACGGCGCGCTCCGCTTCTTCACCAGATCTCACGAGGCGAAGGTTAGCCTAACCTAAAAAGTGCTGGTAGTGCCGGGGTCGCCGGGCACCCGGCGGCGGGCTCAACTCGCCTGCCAGGACTCCGGCTTCCACAGCCCCGCGCGGTTCAGGGACGCCGGGCAGTGCAGGTATATCTCGTCGATGTCCAGCACGACCGCCAGCGCCGGCCGCCTGCCGTCCCGCCCGGCCATCGCGTCGAAGAACGGCGCGTCGGTGAGGATGCGGGCCCGGCCGTTGAGGCGCAGCACCTGCTTGCCGCCCGGGACCAGGTAGAGCAGACCGGCGTGCGGGTTGTCGAGGATGTTGTGGAAGCTGTCCCCGCGCCGGTTGCCCGGCCGGTCCGGCAGGGCGACTTGGCCGGGGCCGAGGACATGGGTGAAGCCCGGGGCGGGGGGGGG
>NZ_JBQOUX010000173.1:0-10485 GCF_052216785.1 Streptomyces sp. JW3
TCCAGCGTGGGGTTCTGCGCCTGGAGCATGGTGCCCATCGCACCGTCGGCGACCACCACACGGGTGGCGAGCGCCTCACGCAGGGCGGTGACCCGGCCGGCGCTCGGGCCGCTCATCAGGACGCCCCGGTGAGGTGCCGGTCCAGGTCCTCGGCCGCGGAGATCCCGTAGGCGTCGCGCACCCTGGCCAGCAGGCCGTGGCCGGACAGGGACGACGGCTGGGAACCGGTGGCCTCCAGGACGGCGGTGGCCACCGCGCTGCCCAGTTGGGCGGCGCGGCGATGGCTCAGGCCCCAGGCGACCGCCGCGAGGAAGCCGACCCGGAAGGCGTCGCCCGCGCCGGTGGGCTCGGCGGGTCCGGCGGGCGGCACCGACTTCACGGTGACCGGACGCAGGCCGGCCTGCTGGACGACGGCGCCCTCGGCGCCCCGGGTGATCACCCAGCTGCCCACCCGGCCCAGGATCTGCTGTTCGGTCCAGCCGGTGCGTTCCTGGATCAGCACGCTCTCGTACTCGTTGGTGAACAGGTAGCGGGGGCCGGTGAGCAGCGCGCGGACCTGGTCGCGGTCCAGCCGGGCCAGTTGCTGCGAGGGGTCGGCGACGAAGGGGACGTCCAGCTCGACGCACTGGCGGGTGTGCCGGAGCATCGCCTCGGGGTCGTTGGGCGAGACGACGACCAGGTCGAGTCCGCCCGCCCGGTCCCGTACCGGCCGCAGGTCGATGTCCCGGGCCTCGCTCATGGCACCGGTGTAGAAGG
Source organism: Streptomyces sp. JW3 (assembly GCF_052216785.1). Classification (NCBI taxonomy): domain Bacteria; kingdom Bacillati; phylum Actinomycetota; class Actinomycetes; order Kitasatosporales; family Streptomycetaceae; genus Streptomyces; species Streptomyces sp. JW3. Next base: position 757 of record NZ_JBQOUX010000173.1, read on the forward strand.
AGCCGATCTGGTTGTGGTCGCTGTCGGTGGTGCAGACGAAGCGGGCGGTGTGCAGCCGGTCGCTCACCCGGACCGACGCGGTGTCGACGCCGCGGCGTTCCAGCCGGGCGCGGTACTGCTCGAAGCCGTCCCCGACCGCTCCCACCAGCAGCGGCCGCAGCCCGAGCAGGCCCAGCCCGTGGGCGATGTTCGCGGCGGTTCCGCCGGGACGTATCTCCAGTTCGTCGACGAGGAAGGAGAGCGACACCTTGTCGATGCTCCCGGCGATGAACTGTTCGGTGAACCTGCCCGGATAGACCATGAGATGGTCCTCGGCGATCGAACCCGTCACGGCGATCTTCATCAAGTGCCCCTGCCCCTGTGGCGTGGATGTCGGCTGCCGCCCACATCATTCGAGGTGGCGCTTAAGCGGGGGTAAGACGGGAGTACGGTCGCACCGGGTCCCGGGCGCCCGGCGGCACCTGGGAAAAGCAAAAGACCCCTGGTGAACAGGGGTCTCATGGGAAATCATCTGCTGGTACCGGCTGGTACTGGTGTACTGGTGTCCGAGGGGGGACTTGAACCCCCACGCCCGATAAAGGGCACTAGCACCTCAAGCTAGCGCGTCTGCCATTCCGCCACCCGGACCAGGTGTCTGCCGTCCGCCAGGGCTGTTCCCGGCGGCGACATGGACAACCATACCAAGCTTTCGCAGTGCCTTTCACCTGCGTTTCCGTGCCCTGGGCAGCGGTCGGTACGAGCGGTGACCGGTCGGCTACGGCATGAGCTGGTACGCCGAGAAGTTACCCGGGAGCCGCTCCCCCGCGGGGCCCCGGGTCACCGCCCGGACCAGCAGGTCGCCGCCGACGAACGCGCCGCTCCAGGACGCGCCGAGGCCGCCGAACAGCTCGTCGCGGTCGCCGCGGGAGCGGGGGACGCCGTGGCCGACCTTGAAGGCGCGGATCTGCGGGGCCAGCCGGTCGTACGTCGCCCGGTCGTCGGTGGAGAGGGTGGCGACCAGGGCGCCGTTGGAGGCGTTCATGGCGGCGAGCAGTTCGGCCTCGGTGTCGACCAGGACGACGGTGTCGACCGGGCCGAAGGGTTCCGCGTGGTGCAGGGGGGAGGACCGGGGCGGGTTCAGGAGCGTGACCGGGTGGACGTAGGCGGAGGTGTCCTGACCGGGCAGGAAGCGGGCGTCGGTCGGCCGGCCGCGGTGCAGCGGGACGGCGCCGCGGTCCACGGCCTCGGTGACCTGGTCGTGCAGCTCCTTCGCCTTGGCGGCGCTGATCACCGGGCCGAAGTCCAGCCGGGGCGGCGGGTCGGCCGGGTCCTCGACGGCCAGCGGGTGGCCGACGCTGAGGGTGCGCACGGCCGGGAGGTAGGCCGCGAGGAACTCGTCGAACAGCTCGCGCTGGACGACGAAGCGCGGGTACGCCGTGCAGCGCTGTTTGCCGTAGTCGAAGAGCTTGGGGACGACGGCCGTGAGCGTGTCCCAGTCGGAGTGGTTCCAGATGCCCCAGGTGTTGAGTCCCTCCTGTTCGAGGATGTGCCGTTTGCCCAGGTCGGCGACGGCCGTGGCGACCGCGGCGCCGGTGTCCCGGCCGCCGACGAAGGAGACGCAGCCGATCTCCGGCGCCCGCACCAGCGCCTCGGACAGCTCGCCGCCGCTGCCGCTGACGAGGGTGACGGGTATCCCCTCACGGGCGGCGAGCGCCGCGGCCAGGGTCAGGCAGGCGACACCGCCGTCGGTCGGGGTCTTGGCGATGACCGCGTTGCCCGCCAGGGCTTGGACCAGTACCGCGTGAACGAGCACGCTCATCGGGTAGTTCCAGCTGGCGATGTTGGATACCGGGCCGTCGAGCGGGGCCCGGCCGGTCAGCATCCCGTCGATGCCGTCGGCGTACCAGCGCACCCCGTCGATGGCCCGGTCCACGTCGGCCTGGGCGAGCCGCCACGGTTTGCCGATCTCCCAGACCAGCAGCAGGGCGAGCAGTTCGCGGTGTTCGGTGAGGGCGTCGAGGGTGGCGGCGACCCGGGCCCGGCGTTCGGGCAGCGGGACGTGCCGCCAGGCGCGGTGCTGGTCGAGGGCGGCGCGTACCGCCCGGTGGGCGGTGTCGGCGTCGAGCCGGGGCGGGCCGGCGATCGGGGTGCCGTCGACGGGGCTGGTGGCGGGCAGGACCCGGCCGTCCGGCTGCCAGCCGGCGTTCCAGAGGTTGCGGACCCGGTCGTCGCGGAACGCCTCGGGGGCGACGGCGCAGCAGCGCCGCCAGGCGTCGGTCCAGGCGGTGCCGGGCTTGAGGGTGAGGGTGGGGGCGAGGGCCGGGGCTGGGGTAGGGGCGGGGATGGGTGCCATGGGTGTCTCCGCTCTCGGTGCACGGTCGGGGGCGGGGCTGGGGAAGGCGGGGCCGAGGATCGGGCCGGTTTTCCCGGCGGGGGGGGCGGCGTCAGGCGTGGGTCAGGACGCTCTGCACCAGGCGGGCCGTCTCGGTGGGGGTCGCGCCGACCCCGACCCCGGCCGCCTCCAGCGCGGCCTTCTTGGCGTGGGCCGTGCCGGACGAGCCGGAGACGATCGCGCCCGCGTGGCCCATGGTCTTGCCCTCGGGCGCGGTGAACCCGGCGATGTAGCCGACCACCGGCTTGGTCACGTGCGCCCGGATGTGGGCCGCCGCGCGTTCCTCCGCGTCGCCGCCGATCTCGCCGATCAGGACGATCAGGTCGGTGTCGGGGTCGTCCTGGAAGGCGCTGAGGCAGTCGATGTGGCTGGTGCCGACCACCGGGTCGCCGCCGATGCCGACGCAGGTGGAGAAGCCGATGTCGCGCAGTTCGTGCATGAGCTGGTAGGTGAGGGTGCCCGACTTCGAGACCAGGCCGATCCGGCCGGGCTCGGTGATGTCGGCCGGGATGATGCCGGCGTTGGACCGGCCGGGGCTGATCAGGCCGGGGCAGTTGGGGCCGACGACGCGGGTGCCGCGCGCCCTGGCGTGCGCGGTGAAGGCGACGGAGTCGTGCACCGGGATGCCCTCGGTGATGACGACCGCGAGGCCGATCCCCGCGTCGACGGCCTCGGTGACCGCCGCCTTCGCGAAGGCGGGCGGTACGAAGACCACGGTGACGTCCGCGCCGGTGGCCTCGACGCCTTCGCGGACCGAGCCGAAGACGGGGACGGCGCGGGTGCCGAAGTCGGCGGTACGGCCGGCCTTGCGCGGGTTGACGCCGCCCACCACGTCGGTGCCGGCGGCGAGCATCCGGCGGGTGTGTTTCATGCCCTCGGCGCCGGTCATGCCCTGGACGAGGACCTTGCTCGCCTCGGTGAGAAAGATGGCCATGTCCTACGGCTCCTTCAGGCTGCGGTGGCGAGTCGGGCGGCCCGGCGGGCGGCCCCGTCCATGGTGGTGGCCTGGTGCACGAGCGGGTGGGCGTGCTGGTCGAGTACGGCGCGGCCCCGGGCCGCGTTGTTGCCGTCCAGCCGTACCACCAGCGGTTTGGTCAGCCGCACTGTGTCGAGGGCGTGGACGATGCCCTCGGCGACCGCGTCGCAGGCGGTGATTCCGCCGAAGACGTTGACGAGGACGGACTTGACGGCCGGGTCGGACAGGACGACGGACAGTCCGTCGGCCATGATCCGGGCGGAGGCGCCGCCGCCGATGTCGAGGAAGTTGGCGGGGCGGGCGCCGCAGCCGGCCACCACGTCGAGGGTCGACATGACCAGTCCGGCGCCGTTGCCGATGACACCGACCTCGCCGTCCAGCTTCACGTAGTGCAGGCCCTTGGCGGCGGCCGCGGCCTCCAGCGGGTCGTGCTGCTCGTCCTTCTCGCCGCCCCACCGGGTCTGGCGGAAGCGGGCGTTGTCGTCAAGGGTGACTTTTCCGTCGAGGGCCACGATCCGGCCCTCTGCGGTGCGCACCAGCGGGTTCACCTCGACGAGCAGGGCGTCCTCGCGGACCAGTACCTCCCACAGGCGTACCAGGACGTCGACGGCCTGCGGGGGCAGCCCTGCGGCCGCCGCGATGTGTGCCGCGTGGGCGGTGGTCAGCTTCCCGGCGGGATCGACCGGGACCCGGACCACCGCCTCGGGGCGCCGGGCCGCGACCTCCTCGATCTCCATGCCGCCCTCGGCGGAGGCGATGGCGAGGAAACCGCCGGCCGCGCGGTCGAGCACATAGGAGACGTAGAACTCGCTCTCTATGTCGACGGGTTCGGCGACCATCACCGTGCCGACCGGGTGGCCCTTGATGTCCATGCCGAGGATGCGGCGGGCCGCCGCCTCGGCCGCGGCCGGGTCGGCGGCCGGCGCGACCCCGCCCGCCTTGCCGCGTCCACCGGTCTTGACCTGCGCTTTGACGACCGCGCGGCCACCGAGCCGGCGGGCGATCTCGCGGGCCCGCTCGGGCGAGTCGGTGACCTCGGCCCTCGGTACGACGATGCCGTGTTCCGAGAAGATTTCCCTTGCCTGGTGCTCGTACAGGTCCATTTCGGCTCCTGACTGAAAATGCCGCACGCCCCCTGGACACCACCCACCGGATGCGGGATAACAAGCTTCATACAGTATTCGTCGACTGTATGCAATCTACCGCGAGAGCGCCCCACCCCCTCATGAAGGGACAGACTTCGCATGCCCGAGGACACCCAGTCCCAGGACGTCATATCCGGCGGTCACCTGGTGGCCAAGGCACTCAAGGCCGAAGGGGTCGACCGTATCTACACCCTCTGCGGCGGCCACATCATCGACATCTACGACGGCTGCGTGGACGAGGGCATCGAGGTCGTCGACGTCCGCCACGAGCAGGTGGCCGCGCATGCCGCCGACGGGTACGCCCGGGTCACCGGCAAGCCCGGCTGCGCGGTCGTCACCGCGGGGCCCGGCACCACCGACGCCGTCACCGGCGTCGCCAACGCCTTCCGCGCCGAGTCGCCGATGGTGCTGATCGGCGGCCAGGGCGCCCTCAGCCAGCACAAGATGGGGTCCCTCCAGGACCTGCCGCACGTCGACATGATGGCGCCGATCACCAAGTTCGCGGCCACCGTGCCGTCCACCGCGCGGGCGGCGGACCTGGTGTCGATGGCGTTCCGCGAGTGCTACCACGGCGCCCCCGGGCCGTCCTTCCTGGAGATACCGCGCGATGTGCTCGACGCGAAGGTGCCGGTGGACCGGGCCCGGGTGCCGAAGGCCGGCGGCTACCGGGCCTCGACCCGCTCGGCCGGCGACCCGGCGGCCATCGAGCAGCTCGCCGACCTGCTGACGCACGCCGAGAAGCCCGCCATCCTGCTGGGCAGCCAGGTGTGGACGACCCGCGGCACCGAGGCGGCCGTCGAGCTGGTGCGCACGCTGAACATCCCGGCGTACATGAACGGCGCCGGCCGCGGCACCCTGCCGCCCGGCGACCCGCACCACTTCCAGCTCTCCCGCCGCTACGCCTTCTCCGGTGCCGACGTCATCGTGATCGTCGGTACTCCCTTCGACTTCCGCATGGGCTACGGCAAGCGGCTCTCGCCGGACGCGACGGTGGTGCAGATCGACCTCGACTACCGCACCGTCGGCAAGAACCGCGACATCGACCTCGGCATCGTCGGGGACGCCGGGCTGGTGCTCAAGTCGGTGACCGAGGCCGCCTCCGGACGGCTGAACGGCGGCGCGGCCCGGCGCAAGGAGTGGCTGGACGAGCTGCGCGCGGCGGAGCGGGCGGCCCTCGAGAAGCGGCTGCCGCAGCTCCGGTCGGACGCCTCCCCCATCCACCCGTACCGGCTGGTCAGCGAGATCAACGACTTCCTCACCGAGGACTCGATCTACATCGGCGACGGCGGCGACATCGTCACCTTCTCCGGGCAGGTCGTGCAGCCCAAGTCACCCGGGCACTGGATGGACCCGGGACCGCTCGGCACCCTCGGTGTCGGCGTCCCCTTCGTGCTGGCCGCCAAGCAGGCCCGGCCCGACAAGGAGGTGGTCGCCCTCTTCGGCGACGGCGCCTTCTCCCTCACCGGCTGGGACTTCGAGACCCTCGTCCGCTACGACCTCCCGTTCGTCGGCATCGTCGGCAACAACTCCTCCATGAACCAGATCCGCTACGGCCAGGCCGCCAAGTACGGCAAGGCCCGTGAGCGGGTCGGCAACACCCTCGGCGACGTCCCCTACGACCAGTTCGCCCGCATGCTCGGCGGCCACGGCGAGGAGGTCCGCGACCCCGCCGACATCGGCCCCGCGCTGCTACGGGCCCGCGAGTCCGGCAAGCCGTCGCTGATCAACGTCTGGGTCGACCCGGACGCGTACGCCCCCGGAACCATGAACCAGACCATGTACAAGTGAGGTGATCGCCCGTGACATCGCCAGTCACATCTCCCGTGACAACGAAGGCTCTTGAGGGCATCCGCGTCCTGGACATGACGCACGTCCAGTCCGGCCCCTCCGCGACCCAGCTGCTCGCCTGGCTCGGCGCGGACGTGGTCAAACTGGAGGCGCCGACCGGTGACATCACCCGCAAGCAGTTGCGGGACCTGCCGGACGTCGACTCCCTCTACTTCACGATGCTCAACTGCAACAAGCGGAGCATCACCCTCAACACCAAGACCGAGCGCGGCAAGGAGATCCTCACCGAGCTGATCCGGCGCTCGGACGTCATGGTCGAGAACTTCGGGCCGGGCGCGGTGGACCGGATGGGGTTCACCTGGGACCGGATCAAGGAGATCAACCCGCGGATCGTCTACGCCTCCATCAAGGGGTTCGGCGACGGCCCGTACACCAACTTCAAGGCGTACGAGGTCGTCGCGCAGGCCATGGGCGGATCGATGTCCACCACCGGTTTCGAGGACGGGCCGCCGCTGGCGACGGGGGCCCAGATCGGGGACTCGGGCACGGGCGTGCACGCCGTGGCGGGCATCCTCGCGGCGCTGTACCAGCGGGAGCGCACCGGGCGCGGGCAGCGGGTGAACGTGGCCATGCAGCACGCGGTGCTCAACCTCTGCCGGGTGAAGCTGCGCGACCAGCAGCGCCTGACCCACGGTCCACTCGCCGAATATCCCAACGAGGACTTCGGCGACGAGGTTCCCAGGTCCGGCAACGCGTCCGGCGGCGGCCAGCCCGGCTGGGCGGTCAAGTGCGCGCCGGGCGGCCCCAACGACTACGTGTACGTCATCGTGCAGCCGGTGGGCTGGCAGCCGCTCACCGACCTGATCGGCCGGCCGGAGCTGGCCGACGACCCCGAGTGGGCGACTCCGGCGGCCCGGCTGCCGAAGCTGAACAAGATGTTCCAGCTGATCGAGGAGTGGTCGGCCACGCTGCCCAAGTGGGAGGTGCTGGAGCGGCTGAACGCGCACAACATCCCGTGCGGGCCGATCCTGTCCACCAAGGAGATCATCGAGGACCGGTCGCTGGCCGACAACGAGATGGTGGTCCGCGTCGCGCACCCCGAGCGCGGCGAGTTCGTGACCGTCGGCAGCCCGCTCAAGCTCTCCGACTCCCCCGTGGAGGTGGCCGGTTCCCCGCTGCTGGGCGAGCACAACGAAGAGGTCTACGTCGGTGAGCTGGGCCTCGGCGACGAGGAACTGCGGCTGCTCAAGTCGAACGGGGTGATCTGAGGTGATGGCCGAGGACCGGACCGCGCGGGTGCGCGCGCTCCTGGACGCGGTGCGCGCCGAGGGGCGGGCCGCGCTCACCGCGCCGGAGGGCAAGGTGCTCGCCGACGCGTACGGGATCGCCGTACCGGGCGAGGAACTGGCCACCGACGTGGACGAGGCGGTGGCGTGCGCCGCGCGGTTCGGCGGACCCGTCGTGATGAAGATCGTCTCGCCGGACATCCTGCACAAGACCGACGCGGGGGGCGTGGTCGTCGGCGTCGAAGGGGCCGTTGACGTCCGCGCGGCGTTCCATCGGATCGTGGCGAACGCCCGCGCGTACGACGCGACGGCGCGCATCCAGGGCGTGCAGATCCAGGAGTTGCTGCCGCAGGGGCAGGAGGTCATCGTCGGCGCGGTGACCGATCCGACGTTCGGGAAGGTGGTGGCGTTCGGGCTCGGCGGGGTGCTGGTCGAGGTCCTCAAGGACGTCACGTTCCGGCTGGCGCCGGTGGACGCCGACGAGGCGCTGTCGATGCTGGACTCCATCCGGGCGGCTGAGGTGCTGCGCGGGGTGCGCGGGCAGCAGGGCGTGGACCGGTGGGCGGTGGCGGAGCAGATCCGCCGGGTCTCCGAGCTGGTCGCGGACTTCCCGGAGATCGCCGAGGTGGACCTCAACCCGGTGATCGCCACCCCGACGGGCGCGGTCGCCGCCGACATCCGGGTGATCCTCACCGAGACCGAGGAGAAACCCCGCCGCCGTTACTCGCGCGAGGAGATCCTCGTCTCGATGCGCCGACTGATGGAGCCGCGGTCGGTCGCCGTGATCGGTGCCTCCAACGAGTCGGGCAAGATCGGCAACTCGGTGATGCGCAACCTGGTGGACGGCGGTTTCGCCGGGGACATCCACCCGGTGAACCCCAAAGCCGACGACATCCTGGGCCGCAAGGCGTACAAGAGCGTCACCGACGTGCCCGGCGAGGTGGACGTGGCGGTCTTCGCGATCCCCGCGCGGTTCGTCGCCGCGGCCCTGGAGGAGGTCGGCCGCAAGGGCATACCCAACGCCGTGCTGATCCCCTCCGGCTTCGCGGAGACCGGCGAACACGCCCTCCAGGAGGAGATCGTGGCGATCGCCGAGCGGCACGGCGTCCGGCTGCTCGGACCGAACATCTACGGCTACTACTCGACGTGGCAGGACCTGTGCGCCACGTTCTGCACGCCCTACGACGTCAAGGGCGGCGTGGCGCTGACCTCCCAGTCGGGCGGCATCGGCATGGCCATCCTGGGCTTCGCCCGCACCACCAAGACGGGTGTCTCGGCGATCGTCGGCCTGGGCAACAAGTCGGACCTGGACGAGGACGACCTGCTGACCTGGTTCGGCGAGGACCCGCGCACCGAGTGCATCGCGATGCACCTGGAGGACCTCAAGGACGGCCGGGCCTTCGTGGCGGCCGCGCGGGCGACCGTTCCGAAGAAGCCGGTGGTGGTCCTCAAGGCGGGCCGTACCGCCGCGGGCGCCAAGGCGGCCGGCTCGCACACCGGGGCGCTGGCCGGGGACGACGCCGTGTACGACGACATCCTCCGCCAGGCCGGGGTCATCCGGGCGCCCGGCCTGAACGACATGCTGGAGTACGCGCGCGCGTTGCCGGTGCTGCCGGCTCCCAAGGGCGACAACGTCGTCATCATCACCGGGGCGGGCGGCAGCGGCGTGCTGCTCTCCGACGCGGTGACGGACAACGGGCTGTCCCTGATGGAGATCCCGCCCGACCTGGACGCGTCCTTCCGGAAGTTCATCCCGCCCTTCGGGGCGGCGGGCAACCCGGTGGACATCACCGGGGGCGAGCCGCCGTCGACGTACGAGGCGACGATCCGGCTGGGCCTGGAGGATCCGCGCATCCACGCGCTGGTCCTCGGCTACTGGCACACCATAGTGACCCCTCCCATGGTGTTCGCCGAACTGACCGCCCGGGTGGTGGCGGAGTTCCGCGCGCGCGGCATCGAGAAGCCCGTGGTGGCCTCGCTCGCGGGCGACGTGGAGGTCGAGGAGGCGTCCCAGTACCTCTTCGAGCACGGGGTCGTGGCGTACCCGTACACGACCGAGAAGCCGGTGGCCGTGCTCGGCGCGAAGTACCGCTGGGCGCGGGCGGCCGGGGTGTTGGGGGGCGGTACATGAGCTGAGGCCCAGCGGGGGGGGCCGCCCGGGCG
>NZ_JBQOUX010000174.1:0-10067 GCF_052216785.1 Streptomyces sp. JW3
GGGCGCGGCCCCCCCCCCCCCGGCGCTGCTGGCCGGCCGCACCGATCTGCCGCCGCTCACCACCGACGCCACCGGCACCGAACTCGCCCTGGTCGACTGGGGCGAGGGCGTGCTCACGCTGCGCGCACCGGACGGACGGTACCTCTCGGTGGCCGAGGACGGTTACCTGCGCGCCTCGGCCGACCAGCCGGGCGGCTGGGTGGTGCGGGAGACGTTCCGGCTGGAACCGCACGGCGACGGTCACCTCCTCAGGCATCTGGGCACGGGCCACCCTGTGTCGGTGACCGCCGAGGGCGTGAAGGTTGCCGGGACCGGCGGGGAAGTCTTCGCACTCGCCGTCGCCGAGCGCGGCGAGGAGGCGGTGGCGCGGGCCGCCGCGCGGGCCGACGTGGTGCTGGTGGTGGCGGGCAACGACCCGCACATCAACGGCCGCGAGACCGAGGACCGTACGACTCTGCGGCTGCCCGCCCAGCAGGAACGGCTGCTGCGCGCCGCCCGGGACGCCAACCCGGACACGGTGCTGGCGCTGGTCTGCGCCTACCCGTACGCCGTCGACACCGAGCCGCTCCCGGCGGTGCTGTGGACCGCGCACGGCGGCCAGGCGGCCGGCACCGCGCTGGCCCGGGTGCTGGCCGGCGACGTGTCACCGGCCGGCCGGCTGCCGCAGACCTGGTACGCCGACGACCGGGACCTGCCCGACCTGCTCGACTACGACGTGATCGGCGCCCGGCAGACGTACCTGTACTTCGAGGGGACCCCGCTGTTCCCGTTCGGGCACGGGCTGTCCTACGCGTCGTTCGGGTACGCGGACCTGAGCGCGGACGTCGGCGCGGACGCGGTACGGGTCGCCTTCACCGTCACCAACACCGGGGACGTCACCGCCGACGAGGTGGCCCAGCTCTACACCCGCGCCGAGGACCCGTCGGTGCCGCGGCCGCGCCGCGAACTGCTCGCCCACCGCCGCCTCACGCTCGCCCCGGGCGCCACCGCCGAGGTGTCCTTCGACGTGCCGCTGTCCGCCTTCGGGTACTGGGACGTGGCGCACGGCCGGTGGCGCCTGGAACCGGGCCGGTACGCGCTGCTGGTGGGCGCCTCCAGCGCGGACGTCCGGCTGCGGACGACGGTCACCCTGGACGGGGAGCCGGCCGCGCCCCGCCCGGTGCGCGAACGGGGCCTGGACGCCGCCGACTTCGACGAGCAGAGCGGTACGGAGATCGTCGACCGGACCAAGGAGGCGGGCGACGCGGTGACACCGGCGGCCGGCAAGTCCGGCGAACTGCTCTACCGGAACTGCGACTTCGGCGCCGGGGTGACCTCGGTGACGGTCGCGGTGGCGGGCGAGGGCGTGGTGGAGGTGTCCCTGGCGGGCGGGGCCGGCGGCCCGGTGCGGGCCGTACTGGCGACGGGCACGCCCACGCCGGGACCGTACGCCTACGTCTCGCTGGTCACCGGCCTGGCCGCCGAGGGCGTGCACGACCTGCGGATCGGGCTGCGCGGGCCGGTCCGGCTGGCCCGGGTCGAATTCTCCAGCTGACCCGGCGCCCCGGCCTGGCCCGCCTCCCCGCTCGGTCAGGCCGGGGCGTGCTTCATGATCTGGTAGCTGACCCGCCGGCGGGTCTGCCTGCCGATGCGCTGGGCGACGCCGGACAGCCAGCGCTCCAGCTCCTCGGCGTCCGGTTTGCCGCGCACCTTCTCGGCCATGAAGCGGCCCGACTTGTCGTTGATCGTCCAGACGCCGCCGATCCGGTACAGCTCGCCGCAGACCCGCCCCTTGGGCTGCCGCGCGGTCTTGCCGTCCGGGCCGAACTGGGCCGCGATCGTCGGATGCCCCATGTTCTCCAGGCCGGTGGACAGGTCCTCGGCACTCAGCCCCGGCTGCTTCGTCCGCATCCCGGCGAGCAGCCGGTCGAGCTGGGCCTTGGGGATGAGCGAGGCGACGTCCTCGCTGCCGAGCGAGATCTCGCCGTCCTCGGTGACCGCGTACTGCCACTTCGCGCCCTCGGGACTGTTGTCCAGGTCCCGGCCGCTGAACTCGTCGAGCGGCACCCACAGCGGGTTCAGCCGTACCTCACCGAGGTCGTCGGTCTCGTGGCCCTTGACCTTCTTCGGCGGCACCGCGAGGCCGGCCGTGTGGTCCAGGTCGTCGGGGGCGCGCTGGACGGCGGGCGCGTCGCCGGTGGCGACCAGGCGGGAGACCGCCCGGTTGCCGGCCGCGCGTTGCAGGTTCAGGGCGGCGGTGGCGGACATCGGTCCGGTGGCCGCCACCGTCTGTTCCGCTTCGGCCGCGCGCTGCTGCTCCCTCCGCCAGAAGGGGACGGCGTTCTCCTCGTCGTGCTGGGCTCTGCGGGCGTGCGCCAACGTTCCGTTCCCTCAGCGTCGGGGGTTTTGCGGAACGCTCCCGCGCCGAGGACTCGGCCGGCCGACGGACAGGCCAACGGCACCTGTCCGGCGGCGGAACACCCGGGTCAGAGCGCCAGGCCGGTGAGGACCATGACCCGCTCGTAGGTGTAGTCGTCCATCGCGAACCGCACGCCCTCGCGGCCCACCCCGGACTGCTTGACGCCGCCGTACGGCATCTGGTCGGCGCGGTAGGACGGCACGTCGCCGATGACCACGCCGCCGACCTCCAGCGCGCGGTGGGCGCGGAAGGCGGCCTGGACGTCGTGGGTGAAGACGCCGGCCTGGAGGCCGTACTTGGAGTCGTTGACGGCGGCGAACGCGGCTGCCTCGCCGGCCACCTTCTGCACGCTGAGCACCGGTCCGAAGACCTCCTCGCGGGCCAGCGTGGTGTCCGCCGGTACGCCGGTCAGCACGGTCGGCGCGTAGGAGGCGCCGTCGCGCCGCCCGCCGGTGGCGAGGGTGGCGCCGGCCTCGACCGCCTCCGTCACCCACGCCTCGACCCGCTCGGCGGCGGCCTCGCTGACCAGCGGGCCGACATCGGTCTTGTCGTCGCCCGGGTCGCCGGTGACCTGCGCCTCGACGGCGGCGACGATGCGCGGCAGCAGCCGGTCGTACACGGCGGCGTCGGCGATCACCCGCTGCACCGAGATGCAGGACTGGCCGCCCTGGTAGTTGGAGAAGGCGGCGATGCGCTGCGCGGCGTGGTCCAGGTCCGCGTCGCTCGCCCAGTCGGCCAGCACGACGGCCGCGCCGTTGCCGCCCAGCTCCAGGGTGCAGTGCTTGCGCGGCACCGAGTCCATGATCGCGTAACCGACCTGCTCGGAGCCGGTGAAGGAGATCACCGGCAGCCGCTCGTCCTGGACCAGGGCGGGCATCCGGTCGTTGGGGACCGGCAGCACGCTCCAGGAACCGGCGGGCAGTTCGGTCTCGGCGAGCAGTTCGCCGAGGAGCAGCGCGGAGAGCGGGGTGGCGGGGGCCGGCTTGAGGACGATGGGGGCGCCGGCGGCGATCGCGGGGGCGATCTTGTGGGCGCAGAGGTTCAGCGGGAAGTTGAACGGGGCGATGCCGAGCACGACGCCCTTGGGGAACCGCCGGGTGAGGGCGAGCCGCCCCTGCCCGCCCGCGTCGGTGTCGAGCCGCTGGGCTGCTCCGCCGTTGAACCGGCGGGCCTCCTCGGTGGCGAACCGGAAGACGGAGACCGCCCGGCCGACCTCGCCCCGGGCCCACTTCATCGGCTTGCCGTTCTCGGCGGAGATCAGCCGGGCGATCTCCTCGGCCCGCTCGGCCAGCCGCCGGGCCACGTGGTCCAGGGCGGCGGCGCGGACATGGGCCGGGGTGGCGGCGAACTCGTCCCGTACGGCGTACGCGGCGGCCACCGCCTCCTCCACCTGCGCCTCGGTCGGGACGCTCACGGCGGCGACCAGCCGGCCGTCCCACGGGGAGGTGACGTCGAAGGTGTCGTCGCCGGTGGCCTGGCGGCCGGCCAGCCAGAAGGCGTGGGTGGAGGTCATGTCGGGTTCCGGCCCTTCCCGTCGGGTGTACGTGCGGTGCTGGGTCCACCGTAGGGGCGGGGCGCCGGGCGGTCGTTTGTCCGGTGTGTAGCAGTGCGGTGGGCGACACCGACGGATTGGACTAGCCGTGCCTCACTGGTGGGCGGTCGCCTTCAGGGCCAGCCACAGCTCCATCCGTACGTCCGGGTCGTCCAGGGAGCGGCCGAGGATCTCCTCGACGCGCCGCATCCGGTAGCGCAGGGTGTGCCGGTGCACGCCGAGGTCGGCGGCGGCCGCGTCCCACTGGCCGTGCCGGGACAGCCAGGCGCGCAGCGAGGCGACCAGGTCGCCGCGGCCGGTGGCGTCGTGGTCGCGCAGCGCCCGCAGCAGCCCGTCGGCGAAGGCCCGCACCGCGTCGTCGGCGAGCAGCGGCAGCACCGAGCCGGCCGCGAGCCGCTCGTGCTCGACGCAGATCCGGCCGCGCCGCCGGGCCACCGACAGCGCCTGTTCGGCCTGTTTGTACGCGGCCGAGGCGCCGATCGGCCCGGACGGCGCCGACAATCCCGCCACCCAGCCCTCGTCCGCGCCGCCGGCCGGCGCGTCCGGCACCGTGCGGCCCGCCTCCAGCGCGGCCGCGTACTCCGTGCAGGCGGCGACCGCCGCGCCCCCGTCGGCGGCCAGCACCACCAGCCGTTCGCCCTGCGGCACCACGAGCACCGCCTCGCCCGCCCGAGCCGCCGCGGCCTCGACGACCTCGGCGAGTGCCCCGGGCGGTTCGCCGCCGGCCGGCACCGGTTCGGCGACGACCAGCCGGAAGGGCGCGTCGAGCAGCGCGCCGTACAGGTCGCCGGCCACGGTCCGGGCGTGGTCGGGTTCGCCGGCCAGCAGCATGCCGAGGACGGCGGTGCCGATCCGCTGTTCGGCGGCGTGCAGGGAGCGGGAGCGTTCGGTGGTGAGGGTGAGCAGGGCGACGGCGGAGTGCAGGGCGTAGCGCTCGGCGGTGCCGAGGGTGGTGGCGGTGCCGACGGCGAGGGCGGCGCGGGGGCGCCGGGCGGTGCCGATGGAGTGCAGTTCGACGCGGTCGCAGTCGCCGCCCGGGTCCGTCCCTCCGACGACTGCGGAGGCCGGGGCGGGCCGCTCGCGCAGCCGCCGTACGTCGGCGGTGAGCCCCGCGGCGCGGCGGCCGGCCCAGTCCGGCGCGGCGGCCAGCACCTCGCCGGCCGCGTCGTAGAGCGCGGCCCAGCCGTCGACCTGGGCGGCCAGCGCGCCGAGCAGCCCTTCCGGGCCGTCGCTCAGGGCCCGCTTGGTCAGCTCCCGCTGGGCGGCGAACCCGTCGGTGACCGCCCGGTACTGGTCGGCGGCGATGGCGGCGGAGACGGCCTTGCTGATGGCGAGGAACGGGGTGCGGCGCGGCACCTCGATGAGCGGCAGCCCCGCCTCCTCGGCCGCGTCGACCAGGGCGGCCGGGATGTCCGCGTAGTGCACCCCCACGGCGAACCCGAGGCCGACCACGCCGGCCCCGACCAGCCGCCGCACATACCGGCGCATCGCCTCCGGGTCCTCGGCGTCCAGCTTGAGCGCGGTGATCAGCAGCAGCTCACCGCCCTCCATGTAGGGGACGGGGTCGGCCAGCTCGCTGGCGTGCGCCCAGCGCACCGGCGCGTCCAGGCGGTCCCCGCCCGCCCGCACGGTCAGCTTGAGCGTGGAGTGGTGGACCAGCGAGGCGAGGGTCGGGGGCATGGGCCGTCAGCTCCGCGTCGGTGAGGTGCAAAACCGGTGATCCGTTGGCCGCCGCGTATGAACGGCCTGGGGCGATTGTGCCTCACTGTACGGTCGCGGCGAATCCCGGCCGGGCTCTCACCCCCGCAGGTCCACCAGCAGCGGCGGCGCGTGCTCCCCCTTGACGGTGGTCAGGGACAGGACGGCGTGGCCGGGGGGGACGGAGTGGGCGAGTTCGGAGGCGGACCAGTGCTCGCGTTCGACCTGCTTCACGGTCACCGCGTCGGTGGTGACCGCCCGGCCGGTGACCAGTTTGCGCAGGGTGTGGAGGGCTCGGGTCATCGGCTGGTCGGCGAAGACGGTGTGCTTGGCGACCTCGGTGGTCTCCACCCACTCGGTGCCCCAGGCCTGCGCGAACCGGCTGCCGTCCCAGGTGGTGACGCCGCAGAAGGCCATCCGGCAGCCGACCGCGCCGTAGAGCGGGCCGTGCAGCGCCTCGGGGACGTCGGCGACGGTGCGCAGGGTGAGCAGCACGCCCGCGTTCTGGCCGCGCAGCCGCTGGATGCGGCGCACCGACTCGGGGGTGACCGTGCCGGTCGCGTCGTCCAGCACCAGGCAGGCGAAGTGGGTGCGGCCGCGCTCCCGGACGACGGCGTGGAACTGAGCCAGCACCAGCCGGGTGATCAGCCGGCCGGCCTCCTCGTGGCCGCGCTCGGGCAGGTCGATCCGGACCCGCAGCGGGTGGTGGGCGACGGCCCGCAGGGAGAACGGCCGGCCCGGTCCGCCGCCGCCGAGGAAGTCCGCGAAGACCGGCCGGTTCAGCAGCGCCAGCCGGTCGGCCAGGGCCCGCCCGGCGTCGCCCGGCGCGCCGGCCCCGCGCAGCCGCGCGTCGAGTTCGCGGACCATGACGTCGTCGCCGCTCGCGGCCAGCGTCGCGCGCAGCGGGAGCAGCGCGTCCGCACCGCCCTCCAGCAGTTCGCGCAGTTCCGGCAGGGCCGGGAAGCGGCCGTGCACCGCCCGGAACGGGCCGAGGAGCTGGGCCAGCGCGGTGGCGGCGCCCTGGGCGCCCGCCGGTTCGAGGTCGCCGGCCAGCGCCTCGGCGAGCAGGGCGGCCGCCTCGTCCGGGTCGTCGGACTCGGCGTACGGGTCGAGGTCGTGCACGGAGGACGGGTCGCCGATCCGCACGATCACGTCGAAGGAGTCGTCGGCGCCGAGCGGGCGGCCGGCGGCGGAGACGGCGACGACGGCGCAGCGGCCGGTGAGCGCCTGGAGGGCGAGGGCCTCGGTCACCGGTTCGACCAGGGTGCGGGTCTTGCCGGCGCCGGCCGGGCCGACGGCGAGCAGCGAGGTGCCGAGCACTTCGGGGCCGAGCGCCGCGCCGGCCTCGTGGTAGGGCTCGGGGGTGCGTTCGGCCGGGGTCCAGCGGCCGATCCGTACCTGGCCGGCCAGCAGGTCGTGCCGGGCGGTGCGGCGGGGCAGGTCGCGGGCGCCGGACGGGTGGGTCCAGGCGGCGGCGCCCTGGCGCAGCACGGTGTCGCGGAAGACGTGCAGGCCGGCCTCGCGCCGGGCGAGCTGGAAGGCGTGCTCGACGCGGGCGCAGTCGACGTCGTTCATCCGGCCGCCGGCCACCTCGGCGGTGAGCAGTTCGGCCGCCTCGTGCTGGCCGGTGTCGCGCAGCGCGGGCCACTGGGAGCGGGGCAGGCCGGGCGCGGCGGCGGGGGTCTCGGCGCGGCGGCGGGCAGCGAGCAACTGCCGGACGTAGGGCAGCCAACCGCCGAGGCGGGCGAACGGCCACAGCACGAGCGCGGTGACGACCGCGTACACCGTGTCCGTGTAGAGGGTGGAGGCCATCAGTTCGTAGCTGTCGGTGACCAGGATGGTCAGCGCGAACAGCGGCCGGACCACCGGCACCGGGTCCCAGCCGACCAGCGGGAAGGCGCGCGGGAAGACCAGGCTGAGGACGACCAGGGCGAGGCCGGCGGCGATCAGGGCGCGGGCCGGCTGCGGGCGGCGGCTCGTGTAGTGGCGGGCGATGGCGGGCCAGCTGCCGAGCGAGGCGACCGCGAAGACGAGGACCAGGAAGAAGAGGCCGTCGTAGACCTCGTTGGCGTACACCCCGGGGGGCACCGCCCAGCCCTCGACCTGCTTCGGCCAGGTCACCGAGCCGGCCCACCACCAGTCGTCGGGCGTGAACATCCGCAGCAGGACGTGCTGGTAGGGGACGGCGTCCCGGACCCAGAACGACCACACCAGCAGGGCCAGCGCGAGCGGGATCAGCATGCCCACGACCGTCACGGGGGCGATCCGCTGCACGGCTTTCCTGGGCGGCCGGTAGCCGAACCGCCAGATCCCGGGCCGGGCCTCGGGCCGTTCCGTGTCGAGCCAGGCGGCGACCGCGGCGGCGGGTTCGGCTGGCCCGGCGGACCGGGGCAGTTGCTGGGGCACCGGCGGCGGGCCCGGTGCCCGGGTCGGCCGGGGCGGCATCGCGGGTGGTACCGACGGCATCGCGGGCGGCACCGGATTCACCCGCGCCCCCCGCGCGTCCCGCTTCCCGTCGCTGTCCATCGACCCTGCCCCCTGAGCAGCCGTTCCGTGCACCGTCGCCAGTCAATCTAACGCCCTTGCACGGGCGTTCACCGCTTACGCGGCCGGGTGCGCGGTACCGGGCCCGGGAACGTCTCTGTCCACCGCGGACAATCCGCCCGGCCGACACCGCCCACATGGAGCATGCCCAGCCCGGTCCGCCGCACCTAGCCTGCGGGAAAAGAACGCAAGCGTCCGTAAAACCCCGTCCGTAAAAAGCCCGTCCGTAAAACCCCCAGGAGCCCCGCATGACCGCACTTCCGCAGGAGCGCCGTCTCGTCACCGCCGTCCCCGGACCGAAGTCGCAGCAGCTTCAGGCCCGCCGCACCGCCGCGGTGGCGCGGGGCGTGGGCTCCACCCTGCCGGTGTTCGTCACCCGCGCGGGCGGCGGCATCATCGAGGACGTGGACGGCAACCGGCTGATCGACTTCGGCTCCGGCATCGCCGTGACCAGCGTCGGCGCCTCCGCCGAGGCGGTCGTGCGGCGCGCCGCGGCCCAGCTCGCCGACTTCACCCACACCTGTTTCATGGTCACCCCGTACGAGGGGTACGTGGCCGTCGCCGAGGCGCTGGCCGAGCTGACGCCGGGCGACCACGCCAAGAAGTCCGCGCTGTTCAACAGCGGCGCCGAGGCCGTCGAGAACGCCGTCAAGATCGCCCGCGCGTACACCAAGCGGCAGGCGGTGGTCGTCTTCGACCACGGCTACCACGGCCGGACCAATCTGACGTTGGCGCTGACCGCGAAGAACATGCCGTACAAGCACGGCTTCGGACCGTTCGCGCCCGAGGTGTACCGGGTGCCGGTCGCCTACGGCTACCGCTGGCCGACCGGTGCCGAGAACGCCGGCCCGGAGGCCGCCGCGCAGGCGGTCGACCAGATCGCCAAGCAGGTCGGCGCCGAGAACGTGGCCGCGATCGTCATCGAACCGGTGCTCGGCGAGGGCGGCTTCATCGAGCCGGCCAAGGGCTTCCTGCCGGCGATCCGGCAGTTCGCCGCCGAGCACGGCATCGTCTTCGTCGCCGACGAGATCCAGTCCGGCTTCTGCCGTACCGGCCAGTGGTTCGCCTGCGAGGACGAGGGCATCGTGCCCGACCTGATCACCACTGCCAAGGGCATCGCGGGCGGCCTGCCGCTGGCCGCCGTCACCGGCCGCGCCGAGATCATGGACGCCGCGCACGCCGGCGGCCTCGGCGGCACCTACGGCGGCAACCCGGTGGCCTGCGCGGGCGCGCTCGGCGCCATCGAGACCATGAAGGAACTCGACCTCAACGCCGCCGCCCGGCGCATCGAGGAGGTCATGAAGGCGCGGCTCACCGCCATGGCCGAGAAGTACGAGGTCATCGGCGAGGTCCGGGGCCGCGGCGCCATGATCGCCATTGAGCTGGTCAAGGACCGCGCCACCAAGGAGCCCGCCCCCGAGACGACCGCCGCGCTCGCCAAGGCCTGCCACGCCGCGGGCCTGGTGGTGCTGACCTGCGGCACCTACGGCAACGTGCTGCGCTTCCTGCCGCCGCTGGTCATCGGCGAGGACCTGCTCACCGAGGGCCTCGACATCATCGAGCAGGCCCTCGCCCACATCTGAGCAGCTTGTGAAGAAGGTGTGGGGGGTGAATGGCAGGATGCCGATGTGCCTGTCCTCCGCCCAGCCCCTGCCGTAGGTTCTACGCAGATGAGAGATACACCCCGTCCACAGGGAACTGTGGGCGACCCCAGGCCGGGGCCTCCCCAGCTACGGTCTGGTCGTGCCCTCGCGCACACAAACGGAGCTTCCGGCTCCGGATCTCCTCACCGATCGGACGGTCGCACGCCCCAAACCCCCCGGGGCGCGCGACGTTCCGGTCCGGTCGGCCGCCCCGGAACCACCCCCCCTGTTC
>NZ_JBQOUX010000175.1:0-9965 GCF_052216785.1 Streptomyces sp. JW3
CTCCCCCTCGCCGCCGCCGGACTCCTCAACCCCATGATCGCCGGAGCCGCGATGGCCTTCTCCTCCGTCTTCGTGGTGGGCAACTCGCTGCGGCTGCGCTCCTTCCGTCCGGGGAACCGAGCCACGTGACCCGTACGGGTCCGGCCGGGGCGCCGCCCGGTCCGGTAGGGGTCAAGCTGATGAACGGAGCGTCTGGGGAGAAGGAGCACATGACCGAGCCGACCGCCTCCGCCGCCGTACTGCGTGATCTGCGGGCCGTGGACGGGGCCCTGTACGCCGCGGTGGCCGCCACCCCGACCCCGGCGCTCGACCGGACGCTGCGCCGGCTGTCCCGGGCCGCCGACCACTCGAAGATCTCCCTCGGGGTCGCCGCCGCGCTGGCCCTGTGCGGGGGCCGGGGGCGCCGGGCGGCGGTGCTCGGCGCGGGTTCGCTCGCGGTGGCCTCGGTCGGCGCCGATCTGCTCGGCAAGCGGCTGGTGCGCCGGCCGCGGCCGGACCGGGAGGCCGCCCGGGTCACGGTGGACCGGCGGGTGCCGATGCCCGCGTCGGCGGCGTTCCCGTCCGGCCACACCGCGGCCGCGGTCGCGTTCGCCACCGCCGTCGGCACGGTGCTGCCGCCGGCCGCCGTCCCGCTCGGCGCGCTGGCGGGCGCGGTCGGCTACGCGCGGATCCACACCGGCGTGCACTATCCGGGCGATGTGGCCGCCGGGGCCGTGCTGGGCATCGCCAGCGCGGCACTCACCCTGGCGGCGACGGCCCGGGGCCGGTACGGGTGCGGTCAGCCGAAGGTCCGCACGGCCTGGTAGTAGGTCCACGCCGTGCCGTCGCAGGTGGTCTTCGTGGCGCCGGTGTAGCGGGCGCAGACGCGCTTGAGATCCTCGTAGAAGGCGCTGTCCAGCCGGGCCTTGTTGATCGTGAAGGTGCCCGCGGCCTTGTAGTTCCGGTAGCCGAAGTCGTGCCGGGCGCAGGACATGGTGAAGGGGAAGCCGAGCGGGTTGTCCGGCGAGGAGGAGCAGTAGTCGGTGGTCCAGTCGAACGCGTAGGCGGACCAGGCGGCCTGGTTGGCGCGGGCGGCGGCCCACTGGTTGTAGCTCGACGCGCTGGTCTGGGTCCAACTGGACAAGACCTGTGGCTTGTCGGCGGGTACGGCGTCGGCGGCCGTCGCGGTGGCGACCACGGTGAGGACGGAGAGGGCCGAGGCGGCAAGCCCGGTCGCGAGTCTTCTGCGGTGCATCCCACACCTCCATGAGGCCGCGGCCCGCCCCTCGGGCCGCGGGTTCATGGGGAGATGATGCGCGTCCCGCGGGTCGCCTCACACCCGTCTGCTCCCAATGCGCCGTCAACTCTTGGCGAGCGCCGGGGAACGGGAGTTGAACAGCCGTCGCTCCCGTCCCGTGCGTCACCGCGCGGAGCGGATCACCACGGCAGGCCGGCCAGGTGGGCGGTGACCCGGTCCCGGTCCCAGGCGCCGTCGGCGACCACCAGCCGGTAGCGGTAGGCGAAGGACTCCCCGGGCGGCAGTTCGAACTCCGTGAAGAACGCCCAGGAGAACGCGACGGTCGGGACCGGCTCGGCCCGCACGAACCAGTGCGAGGGGTGGATCGCGGCCCGCGCGTCGAGGTTCTCCGGGGCGTGCGCGAAGACCAGGGTGGATTGGGCGTCCACGTCGTCGTGCTCGGCGCTGAACGCCAGCCACGGCCCCTGAGTGCCCATCAACTGCTCCGCGCCCTCGCCGTCCGGGGTGAAGACGGTGCCGCCGGTGAAGTCGCGGGGGCCGCGCCACTGGAGGCCGGTGTAGCCGGCCAGCTCCCGGCCCGCGGTGGTCGGGGAGCCGAAGACCAGGGGTTCGGCGCGGATGTTGGTGAGGCGGATCGCCCAGTCCAGGGCCCAGGAGCCGGACGCCTCGTCGACCGAGTGGACGGTCAGTCCGCGTTCCTCGCGGGCCCACTCGGCGCCGCCGTGCTCGACCCAGGTGAGGTGCTCGGTGACGGCCAGCCGGTCGTGCTCGACGGTCAGGTCCGGGAAGCCGTCGTGCCGCATCGAGCCGACCCGCTCGGGCAGCGCGAGATAACCCTCGCCGGGCACATAGGAGTTGCCGCCCCAGAAGTTCTGGCCGGACAGATGACTGGCCGTCATCTGCACGCCCTTGTGCCAGCGGTGGTCGTTGGGGCGGTACCCGGTCACCGTGCGCCCGGCCAGGGTGCGCACCGGGTGGGCGTACGGCTTGCGGGACTCGAACGGGTCGGGGTCGGGGCGGTGGACGTACCGGAGGATCTCCGTGCCGTCCGCCGTCGTCACCGTGATGTCCTCGCCGTGGGTGCGGATGACGCGGATGCGGTCGCTCACGCGCGCTCCCCGGGGGCCCAGTCGGGGTGGCCGCCGTGCATGGCGGCGTAGAACGGGTCGCCGGGGCCGATCTCCTCGGCGCGTACCGGCCGTCCGGTGAACGCGGCCTTGTACAGGGCGGCGGCGAACTCCAGGGTGGCGCGGGCCTCCAGGCCGCTGCCCGGTGGGCGGGTGCCCGCGTCCCACGCGTCGAGGACCGCGCCGAGCTGCGCGGTGTGCGAGCTGGGCACGTCGGTGGCGGGAGCGCGCCAGGCGGCGGCCCGCTCGGCGTCGACGTGCGGCGCCGGGGTGTAGGTCCAGTCGGCGTTGCGGTGGCCGTACAGGTGGGTCAGCTCCACGGTCGCGTCCGCGCAGTCCACGCGTACCCGGCTCACCTCGTCGGGCGAGAGCACACTGTTGACTACGGTGGCCAGGGCGCCGTTCTCGAAGCGCACCAGGGCGGTGGAGACGTCCTCGCTCTCGGTGTCGTGCACCAGCCGCGCGGCCATCGCGCGGATCTCCGTCCACCGGCCGAGCAGATGGAGCAGCAGGTCGTACTGGTGGATGCCGTGGCCCATGGTCGGGCCGCCGCCCTCGGTGGCCCAGCGGCCGCGCCAGGGCGCCGCGTAGTAGGCGGCGTCGCGGTGCCAGGTGGTCTGGCAGTGGGCGACCCGCGGCGTGCCCAGCTCCCCGTCGGCGATCAGCCGGCGGGCGTGCGCGGCGCCGGAGCCGTACCGGTGCTGGAAGACGACGGAGGCGTAGGCGCCGGACGCCGCCTCGGCCGCCGCGATGTCGTCGTACTCGGCGAGCGACAGGCACAGCGGCTTCTCGCACAGCACCCAGGCGCCCGCCTTGAGCGCGGCGGCCGTCTGCTCGCGGTGCAGGGCCGGCGGGGTGCCGATGAGGACGAGATCGGGGCGTACGGCGTCCAGCATCGCGCCCGTCGAGGTGTACCCGGCGACCTGCGGGCCCGCCTCGGCCCGGAAGGCGTCGAGCCGGGCCGGGTCCACGTCCACGGCGGCGACCAGTTCGACCCGGTCGGCGTGGGCCCGCAGGGCGGGCAGATGGCCGCCGGCCACGATGGCGCCGGTGCCGACGACGGCCACTCGGCGGCGGGCGGGGAGCGGGGGCATACGGGGTCCTCCTCGGACGCGACGACGTGGCAGGCAGCGGTGATGGGAAGGAGCTGGAAAGCGATGATGGAAAGCGGTGATAGAAAGCGCTTGCGCCGCGGCTGACCCTAAGCGGCGGGCGATCGCCTGGACAACCCCTCCGCGCGGTCCGTCCGGAACCTCCCCGTCCGGGCCGGGTGCCTCGCTCGGGCCGCAGCGTTTGCGGGCCCGGCGGACGGCTGATCGACTGTCGCAGGGGGCCGAGTCCGGTCGCGCGAGGCACCGGCACTCACCTTCGGCTTCCCCGTGGAAGGAGTTCAGGCGTGAGCACCGATCCGAGGCCGGCACCGCCGGCGTCCCGTTCCGACGGCAGTCAGCCGTGGCTGCACCAGCAGGGCCGGGTCATCCAGGAGTTCGGCACCGTCAAGCAGTTCCCCTTGGCCCTGTCCATGGAGACCCGCCTCTACTCCGCCCAGCGGGTCAACAAGGTCCTGGCGGACACCCGCATCCTGCACGACCTGTACAAGAAGTACCACTGGCTGATGCGCGGGGCGACGTTCTACCAGCTGCACCTGCTGATGGACAAGCACGCCGGTGAGCAGCTGGCGCTGATCGACACCCTGGCGGAGCGGGTCCAGACGCTCGGCGGGGTCTCGGTCGGCGACCCCCGGCACGTCGCGGAGATCACCACGATCCGCCGCCCGCCGGACGGGGTCGAGGAGGTGCCGTCGATGCTGTCGCGGCTGCTGGAGGCGCACGAGCAGATCCTCGCCGACTGCCACGACGCCGCCGCCGTGGTCCAGGAGCAGGGCGACGACGGCACCAACGACATCCTGGTCTCGGACGTCATCCGCACCAATGAACTCCAGGCCTGGTTCGTGGCCGAGCACCTGGTGGACACGCCGCTGGTACGGGTCTGAGCGCGGGGCGCGAGCGGGACAGGGCCGGTTTCCGGGCGGTGTCGTCCGGGGCCGGCCCGTCGCGCACCGCGCCGCACGGACCGGCCCGAATCAGCCCGGACAAGGACGAGCGAACGTGGACGAGACTCCGGAGACGGCCCCTGACGGCCCCCCGCACCCGCGTCATCACGCCCGGGAGGGCCACTGGACCCGGTTCCGCAAGGGACCGTGGTGGCCGGCCAGCGTGCTGGTGCTGATCCTGGCGGCGGCGGCCGGGCTGTTCGCCGGGTCGTACACGTACACCATGGCCAACCCGACACCGCACCAGCTTCCGACCGCCGTCGTCGGCTCCTACGACGAGGCCCGCGGCAAGGCGTTCCTGGCCGGGCTGGGCAAGGCGCTCAACTCCTCGGTGCGCACCCACGCCTACGACTCCCGGGCGGCGGCCGTCGAGGCCGTCGAGCAGCAGACCGTCTTCGCGATCTTCGAGCTGCGCGACGAAGGGCAGCAGGTGCGGCTGGACGTGTCGTCGGCCTCGGGCTCCTCCGTCGCGGAACTGCTGGAGCAGGCCGCCCCGGCGGTGGGCAAGGCCACCGGGGTGACGGTCAGCGTCCGGGACGTCAATCCGCTCCAGGACGGTGACCCGCGCGGGCTGGCGATCTTCTACATCTCGCTGGCGGCGGTGATCATCGGTTTCGTCGGCGCGATCCAGCTCAGCGTGCACGCCCGCGCCCTGACCCCGCTGGAGCGGATCGCCTTCACCCTCGCCTACGCGCTGCTCGGCGCGTTCGCCATCGCGGCGGTCGTGGACTGGCTGCTGGGCGCGCTCGACCTGCCGTTCGTCGAGTCGTGGCTGATCCTCGCGTTCACGATGTTCGCCAGCGGGATGACGTTCACCATGTTCAACACCCTGTTCGGGCGCTGGGCGATGCTCCCGACCTGGGGCGTCATGATCCTGCTGGGCAACCCGTCGTCCGGCGGGGCGGTGTCCTGGCCGCTGCTGCCGTCCGCGCTGGGCGTGATCGGGCAGTGGCTGCCGCCGGGCGCCTCGGTCAACGCCCAGCACACGGCGGTGTACTTCGCGGGGCACCAGCACGCCTTCCCGTTCCTGGTGCTGACCGGGTGGGCGCTGGTGTCGTGCGCGGTGTTCTGGATCTGGCGGCACCGCCACCCGGGCGGGCGGGACAAACACCCGCCGGAGCTGGCACCGCCCGCACCGCCGGCCTGAGAGCACCGCTCCGGAAGCGCCGGAAGCACTCTCAGCCCTCCGCCGCGAGCCGGTCCAGCCACTCCATCAGCAGGTGCCGCTCCGCCGCGCTGAGCGACGCCGAACCGGACAGCGCGGCGCGCAGCGCCCGGGCGGCGCCCGCCGGGCCCGCCTCCCGCACGGCCGGCTTCTCGTGCGTGACCGCGGTGACCATGGCCTCCCGCAGCGACGTCAGGAGCGCGGGGTCGCGCCGGTCCTGTGGCAGGGACAGCCAGGTGAGCACCGCGCCGCGCGCCGTGGCGTGGATGATCTGCGCCGCGAGCCGCTCGTCGACCCGCAGCCAGCCGCCCGCGGCGAGCCGCCGCACCCGGCCCATCAGGATCTCCATGCCGGCCGCGAAGGCGGGCGAGGCGGTCCGGGCGGGCTCGGTGTACATCAGCGTGAACAGCGCCGGGTTGGACAGCCCGAACTCGGCCGCGACGTCCCAGCCGGCCCGCAGGTCCGCGATGGGGTCCGCGGGGTCGGGGTCGACGTGCTTGGTGGCGAGGAACGCGGTGAAGCCGTGCTCGGCCACCGCGTCCAGCAGCCCGTCCTTGTCGCCGAACAGCCGGTAGATGGCCGGCGGCTGGAGGCCCGCCGCGTCGGCGACCGCGCGGGTGGTGACCGCGTCCCGCCCGCCGCGCGTCAGCAGGTCGATGGCGGCCTCGATGACCCGCTGCCGGGTCTGCTCCCGTGAAGACATGGAGCAAAGATACTCCGCCAGTGGTTCCACTGTTATTTCCAGTGTTATCGTCACAGTGTTTCCACTGGAAACAAATCGCCGTGAACACTGGAGCGCGTCATGATCATCGTTACCGGAGCCACCGGCCTACTGGGCCGTCAGATCGTCGAGCGGCTGCTCGACCGCGTACCCGCCGACCAGGTCGGGGTCAGCGTCCGCGACCCGCACAAGGCGCGGGCGCTCGCCGAGCGGGGGGTGCGGGTGCGGCGGGGCGACTTCACCGATGTCGCCACGCTCTCGCACGCCTTCGAGGGCGCCTCGCAGGTGCTCGTCGTCTCCGTCGACAAGATGGGCGAGGAGTGCGTCAAGCAGCACCGGGTGGCGATCGAGGGGGCGGTCGCGGCGGGCGCCCGGCGCATCCTCTACACCAGCCAGATGGGGGCGAACCCGTCCTCGCACTTCCAGGCGTGCCGCGACCACGCCGCCACCGAGGACGCGCTGCGCGCCTCGGGAGTGCCGTTCACCTCGCTGCGCAACGGCTTCTACGCCGCCAGCGCGGCGCACTTCATCGGCCAGGCGGTGGCGTCGGGCCGGCTGGTGCTGCCGGCGGACGGGCCGTTCAGCTGGACCGCGCACCCCGACCTCGCCGAGGCGGCCGCCGCCGTGCTGGCCGACGAGGGGTGTTTCGAGGGTCCCACTCCCCCGCTCACCGGGGCACCGGCGCTGACCTTCGAGGAACTGGCCGCACTCACCGGTGAGATCACCGGCCGCCCGCTCACCCGGGTCACGGTGCCGGACGACCAGTGGCTGGCGGAGATGACCGGTCACGGCATGCCCGCGAGCACGGCGGAGCAGTTGCTGGGCATCTTCGCCGCCGCCCGGGCCGGTGAGTTCGCCACCGTCGACCCGACGCTGGCCGGTCTGATCGGCCGCGAGCCGGTCTCCGCGCGGGCGGTGCTGCGCGAGCAGCTGGCGGCTGGTCACTGATCCCTCACGCGGGGAGCCCGGAGGCAGACCCCCCGGGGCTCCCCGCGGTACGGCCGTCAGCCGAGCGGCACCGTCACCTCTCCGGTGCCCGCGCCCCGCTCCCCGCCCGCGACCTGGACGGTGAACGCGCGCTGCGTCCCCTCGGCGCTCACCCGCAGCACGTCCCCGTCCCGCCGCACCCGGAAGGTCGCGGCGGGCGCGCCCGTCGCGTCCGGCACGGTGACCTCGGCCGCGTAATCGGGCGCGGCGGTCGGGTGGACGAGCAGCGTCGGCGCGGCCAGCCAGTCCCCGTCGGGCCGCTGGTCGTCGGCGGCCAGCGGCAGTACGGCGCCCTCGCGGACGTACAGCGGGAGGCTGTCGTAGCCGTGCCGTTCGGTGCGCCAGGCCGGGCCGGTGACCCGCTCGCCGCTGAGCAGGTGGGTCCAGGTGCCCTCGGGGAGGTACACCTCGACCTCGCCGTCCTCGGTGAAGACCGGGGCGACCAGCAGGTCGGAGCCGAGCATGTACTGCCGGTCCAGCGGGCGGCAGGCCGGGTCGGCGGGGAACTCCAGGACCATCGGCCGCATCATCGGCACGCCGGTGCGGTGCGCCTCGGCGGCGGCGCCGTAGAGGTAGGGCATCAGGCTGTGCTTGAGGAGGGTGAAGCGGCGGGCCACGTCGACCGCCTCCTCGCCGAACTCCCACGGCACCCGGTACGAGGACGAGCCGTGCAGCCGGCTGTGCGAGGAGAGCAGGCCGAAGGCCAGCCAGCGCTTGAAGACCGCCTCGTCGGGGGTGCCCTCGAAGCCGCCGATGTCATGGCTCCAGAAGCCGAAGCCGGACAGCGACAGCGACAGGCCGCCGCGCAGGGACTCGGCCATCGCACCGAAGGAGGACCAGCAGTCGCCGCCCCAGTGCACCGGGAACTGCTGGCCGCCGGCGGTCGCGGAGCGGGCGAACAGGACCGCCTCGCCCTGGCCGCGCTCCCGCTCCAGGAGTTCGAAGACGGTCTGGTTGTAGAGCTGGGTGTAGTAGTTGTGCATCCGCTCCGGGTCGGAGCCGTCGTGCCAGACCACGTCGGTGGGAATGCGCTCGCCGAAGTCGGTCTTGAAGCAGTCCACGCCCTGGTCGAGCAGCGGCTTCAGCTTGGCCTGGAACCAGGCGCGGGCGTCGGGGCTGGTGAAGTCGACCAGGCCCATGCCGGCCTGCCACAGGTCCCACTGCCACACGTCGCCGTTGGGCTTGCGCACCAGGTGGCCGAGGTCCGCCGCCTCGTCGAAGAGCGGGGACTTCTGGGCGATGTACGGGTTGATCCAGGCGCTGATCCGCAGCCCCTTCTCCTTCAGGCGCTTGAGCATGCCCTCGGGGTCCGGGAAGACGTCCGGGTCCCACTCGAAGTCGCACCACTGGTACTCGCGCATCCAGAAGCAGTCGAAGTGGAAGACGGAGAGCGGGATGCCGCGCTCGGCCATGCCGTCCACGAAGGACGTCACCGTCGCCTCGTCGTAGGACGTGGTGAAGGAGGTGCTCAGCCACAGGCCGAAGGACCAGACCGGGGGCAGCGCCGGGCGGCCGGTCAGGGCGGTGTAGCGGCCGAGGACGTCCTTCGGGGTGGGGCCGGCGACGACGTAGTACTCCAGCGTCTGGTCCTCGACACTGAACTGCACCTGGCCGACCGACTCCGAGCCGACCTCGAAGGAGACCGCGCCGGGGTGGTTGACGAAGACGCCGTAGCCGCGCGAGGAGAGGTAGAACGGGATGTTCTTGTACGCCTGCTCGCTGCTGGTGCCGCCGTCGGCCTGCCAGACGTCGACGACCTGGCCGTTCTTGACGAACGGCGTGAAGCGCTCGCCGAGGCCGTAGATCTGCTCGCCGACGCCGAGCGCGAGCCGGCTCAGCATGTGGTGGGCGCCCTCGCCGGTGGTGGCGTACGCGGTGCTCTTGGCGTCCGCCCGGGTCAGCTCCCGGCCGTCCGCGCCCAGGAAGGTGAGGCCCCAGGGGCCGGAGCGGTCCAGGCGCAGGGTGAGCGGGCCGCTGGTCAGCTCGGTGACCGGGCCGTCCTGGCGCACCTCGCCGGCGCCGTCCGGCACCTCGCTCAGGACGAAGTCGGGGCCGGGGCGCCGCTTGCCCGCGTGGTGGGTGACCCGGACGCCGATGACGCCCTCGGCCGGCGAGAAGCAGTCGACGGTGATGAGCGGGGCATTGAGTGTGTCGCCCCGCCGTGTCACCTTCTTCACGGCAGCGTGGGCGGTGAAGCGCTTCGACTGGGCGCGGACATCGCGTACTTCGGTGGCGTACGAGAGGTGCACACCCTCGCGGACGAGCCAGAAGCCGTCGGTGAACTTCATGATCTTCCTCGGGTGGGGCGAGAGCGGTCGGATGGCGGTGCGGGACGTCTCAGGAGCATTTTGATCGTACACAAAACAAATCAACGCGGAAGGGCCCCGGCGCAGTCTTTTGGCCGCTGAACTGGCCTGTTCACCGAAGGGAACGGCGCCCTCACGGAACGAAGGGGGCTCGCTGGGGCTAGCGCGGAAGCCCCTCCGTGACGTATTAGTCATGCCATCAAACAAAACCGTCCGGCGTGGGAGCCGACGGTACGACAGCAAGGGCCGCACGATGTCGAAGCGCTTCAACCCCACCCCCGAGGACAAGTTCACGTTCGGTCTGTGGACCGTTGGCTGGCAGGGCCGGGATCCGTTCGGGGACGCGACGCGGCCGGAGCTGGATCCGGT
>NZ_JBQOUX010000176.1:0-9951 GCF_052216785.1 Streptomyces sp. JW3
GACGGCGGCATCAACGGCAACGGCCCGCTGGACGTCGATCTGGCCGACGTGAACATCGACGGCCCCGACATCACGGCCAACCGTCCGGACCTCACGGCGGGCGGCGGCACCTCCTCGGGGCCGGGTGGCGTCCGCACCCAGGGTTCGGCCACAGGGCTGGACGGGAACACGGCCACCGGCGGAAACACCGGGCTGGGGGCGAACACGGGGCCGGGCGGCGACTCAACCACCGGCGCGAACACAGTGCCCGGCGGAAACACCACCACCGGTGGGACGAACCCCGGCGGAAACACAACCACCGGTAACACACCCCGCCCCGGTTCCACGACGTCTCAGCCACAGGGTGAGGGTGACGTCCAGGACGCCGACACGACGCAACAGCAGCCGCCCGGAACCGACACCGCCGACACCGCCGACACCACCAGCAATGACACCGGAACCGACATCCCGGACAGCGCGCAGGACACGCCGCTGCAGTCCGGGAACGGCGAGCAGACCGGCACCCCGGTCACCACCACCCCGGCCCCGCTGCCCTCCACCGCCTCCGGACCGACCGGGACGACCACCACCGGCAGTCCCAGCCCGGCCTCCTCCCCCACTCCGTCCACCACCAACCCGCCGCGCACGTCGACCCCGGGCCAGCAGGACGACACGGTCACCCCCACCACCCCGGCACCGACCCCGGACACGGACACGGACCCCGTGGTCTCCACGAACCCCGACGCCGCCAACGTCGACACCGGTACCGACACCGGACCCCGGCCCACCGCCTCGGACCTCCCGACACCGGTCACCACCACCGGCGGTGGCCCACCGGCGTCCCAGACAACCACCGCGCCTCAGTCCGGCGCCCAGTCCGATGCCGTACCGGACACCGATCCCGACGCCTACAGCGACACCAGCAGCGACACCGACAGCGACACCGGCAGCGATCTCGACGACACCTGGGACAGGCAGAGCACCGCCTCGGACGCCACCGAGCTGACCGAACCGGACCCGGAGGACGACCACACGGACGTCGTCGCCCCGCCCGTCACCTCCTCCGGCCTCCCGAAGCCGGACCAGGACCCGGCCCCGGCCCCGCTCCCGGCCGACGCCCCCGTCGACCTGACCCCCGTCCCGTCGCCGCCCCCCGCCTCCCGGAGCGGGGGCTTCGCGGACGCGCGGGCCGACGCGGTGCCGACCCCGCGGAGTCACACCTGGGTCGACCCCGTCTCCCAGCCCGTCGGCCCGGACGGCACAGCCACCCAGTACGTGGTGCGTTCCTCGTTCGACGTGCGGCGCTTCACGCACGACGGCGAGCCCGTCACCGACCTCACCGTCACCTACCGCGTCACCGGTGCCCCCGCGCTCGGTCCGCAGGCCGACGGCGTACGGCAGCGGCTCGACGCGGGTGTCGACCGGGTGTTCAACACCCCCGGCCACCGGCTCCCCGACGGCAGCCGGCTGCATGTCACCGTCGTCCCCGCCGCGCCCGGCGAGACGGCGCACCTCGACGTCTCCCTGACCGCCCCGGCGGACGGTGTGCCCGCCACCCACCACTCGTGGCCCGCCGACATCTCCGACTCCGACCTCGCCCACGAGGTGGGCCACCAGCTCGGCCTGCGCGACGAGAGCGGCCTCGACCCCGCGGCGCCGCAGCGCGGCGGCACCGACAGCCTGATGGGCGACCACTCCGCCGGCCGCGGCGTCCGCGGGCCCGAGCCGGAGACGACGTATCAGCCCGGCGGGCTGCGGCCCCGTCACCTCCAGCTGATCGGCGCCCTGGTGGGCGACCCCGCCGACGACCGCCCCGGCGGCGGCGGCCGCGACACCCCCGGGCCCGTCCCGGTCGCCGCGCGGCACGGCGCCGACCCGCCCGCCCCGGTGGTCCCGCCCGCCGACGTCACCGCCGACCCGGACGCGATCGAGCTGGTCCCGGTCGCGACGACGTCCACACCGGTCCCGGACACCACCGGCCCCGACTTCACCGGCCCGGACCCCACGGGCGAGCCGCCCCTCCCCCTCACCACCACGACCACCGACGTCCCGGCACCGGAGCTGCCGGTCATCACCGTCACCTCGCCCGAGGGCGACACCGCGCCGCCGTCCGAGCACCCGTCGGACAACGGCCCCCGCCCCTCCTACCTCGGCGGCTACGGGCGGCGGCACGACGGCCAGGTGGGTCTGGTGCACGTGGAGCCGTTCGCGCCGGACGTCGTGGCCGCCGTGCACCGGCAGGTCGTCGCGGCGCTGGGCCGGCCCGCCCCGCGCGACGGCGACCCGGTCCTGGCCCAGCTGCGGGACGTACTGTCGGCCGAGCGGATGGCGCTCAATCTGCCCTATCTGCGCAGCGCGGGCGGCCACCGGATCACGCTGCGGGTGAACGGCGCCGACCGGGACGTCGACGTACGGCTGGCCCTGGACGAGGCCCGGCCGTCCGCGCGGCAGGGCTCGCTCGACACCAGCGACCCCGACAAGCACGTGGAGCGGCGCGGCCAGGGCACCCGGGAGATCGTCTCGGCGCAGCCGTCCGGGACCTATTCGACCGTTCCGGTGCCGTGGTCCGGTTCGGTGCCCATCGCGGCGGCGGGCCCGGTGCGTTCGGTGGACATGGGCCTGTCCGCGACGCTCACCCACAACCAGGCGGACGGCTCCACCACCGTCACCCAGGTCGTGCAGACCACCAGCGCGCAGCGCTGCAACGAGCCGTCCCGGGCCTACGACTTCACCGGCAACTGGCAGGTGCGGGTGGACGCGCCCGCGCCCGACCCGGCCACCGGCGCCGCCCCCGCGCCCACCCCCGCCACGGACTGGCGTCCGGCGCAACCGCACGGGCCGGTGACCATCTGGTTCCCGCAGCACCTGGTGGACGCCGACGCCGACCCCACCGAGGAACTGCCCGCCCCGGCCGCCCTCGACGACCTGCCGGTCTACGGCGTGGACTCGGTGCTGAACCCGCGGCGGCTGTACGAGGGCGCCGCCGACCACTTCCGCGCGGACCTCGACCCCACCGCGTCGGCACAGCTCGCCGACTTCCTCTCCGAGCCGGTGCTGCGCGGCACGCTGCCGATGCAGCGGGACGGCGGGCTGTACTCGCCGGTGCTCACCGACGCGCACGGCCGGGCCGTCGGCATGATGCGGCTCGACGCCCGGGTGACGCCGGTCACCCCGGTGGCCAAGAGCATCGCCGGGAAGATCAACCTGGAGAGCCACCTCGTCAACACGGTCAAGAACGACCAGAACACATCGTTCAACAGTGGGGTGAGCGTCACCGGCAGTCTGGGCCCGTCCCTCACCGCCGACACGGCGAAGGGCCACCCGGACGCCACCAGCGGTCTCGGCGGCAGCGTCTCCGGCCGGATCACCGGCCAGGCCGGGGCGCAGAACGCGTTCGGCACCAGTTCGCTGGCGGCCACCATGCACGCGGTGCGTACCAACCGCAGCCACCTGCTGACCGAGGCGGACGTCTCCTACACCCTCACCCTGATCCGGCCGGACGGCAGCGAGTCCGCCTATACGCCGGGGAACTGGCCGCACGGTCTGGACCTGCGCATGCTCAGCGCGGACGACGCCCGGGGACACACCCCGACCGAGGCGGAGGTCCGCGCGCTGCCGCCGGAGCTGGCGACGCTGGAGTCGGTGGGGCAGTCCGTCGCGCCGCTCGGGGTGGACGGCGCGGACACCCTGTTCGACGAGGCGGAGACCCGGCTGCGCGACAACGGCTTCCTGCCGCCGCCGTCGACCGCGCCGAGCCGCGGCAGGCTGCCCGACGAGACGCTGGTGCAGGCGCGGTTGAACAACCTGCGGCGCCTTGCCGAGCTGCGGTCCCAGCTCGGGCTGCGGGCCGCGACCGACTCCGTGCTGGACGGCGGGCACTCGCTGTTCCTCGAAGTCCCCTCGGTGACCGGGCGGCAGCGGGTGCGGCTGGTGCTGGGGGCGACCCGGGACCCGGAGCGGCCGGTGCGGCACGCCAGGGTGCTGCCCGGCATCCAGGTGGAGGGCGTGGCTCAGTCGGCGGGCGGCGGCAACGGCCGGCTCGGCAACACCTACGGCGGCGCCGTCGGCTTCGGCGGCGGGCCCAGCCTGCCCACCCCGCACGCGCGGTGGACGCTGAGCGGCAGCGGCGACTACCAGGCGACCGGGCAGAGTTCGCTCGGGAACACCACCGTCACCACGGTCGGCCACGACCAGTTCTTCATCGGCACCGGGCAGGACACCCACGAATTCGCGGTGCCGGCCCGGCTCACCCTGGACCTGTACCGGGGCACCGGTTCCGACCCGCTGGTCAGGTTCGCCTCCCCGGCGGCCGCGCCACACGACTCCGCCGACCTGGAGGCCGGCCCGGACCCCGCGCCGCACGGCGTCCGGGGCACCGTCCGGCTGGCGGTGCCAGAGCACCGCACCGTGCCCACCGAGGAACCGGCGCCGGCCGGCGCGCCGCACACCGTGCGTCCGGCGACCGCGCTGGACACCGACCGGCTGGCCATGACGGACGCCGCCGGCCGGCCGCGCCCCGACGTGGTGCGCATACCGGACGACGCCCTGATCGACGTAGTACGCGGCTCGGCGGCGCTCCAGGAGGCCTTCGAACGGATCGTCACCGGCGGCCTTCCCGACGCGACGGCCGACACCTCGACCACCCCGACCACCCCGACCACCAGCACGCCCACGCCCGCGTCCCCGCCCGGCACGATCTCCTCGCTCGTCAACCGGTTCACCAGCTTCCTGGGCAGCTCACTGACCGGCAACGCGCCGCACGACAGCACCACGGTGGCCGCCGAGTCGCGGGCGACGGCGTTCTCCCCCGGGTCGCTGGTGGCCCGGGGACACCAGATGTTCGGCGGCACCTATGTGGTGGAGGGGCTGACGCTGCCCGGTCTCGGCGC
This sequence comes from Streptomyces sp. JW3, assembly GCF_052216785.1. Taxonomy (NCBI): domain Bacteria; kingdom Bacillati; phylum Actinomycetota; class Actinomycetes; order Kitasatosporales; family Streptomycetaceae; genus Streptomyces; species Streptomyces sp. JW3. The sequence continues at coordinate 4,869 of NZ_JBQOUX010000176.1, forward strand.
GGACGGGCAGCTCACGGTGGAGATCCAGGCCGTCGCCCGCGCACCCCGGCTGACCCAGAGCGTCAACCAGTACCTGGAGACGGGCATCTCCGCCGCCGACTCGGCGCAGCAGTCCAAGGGCTTCGCCAAGACCCACGGCTTCGGGCTGGCCGGCACCCTGACCCAGAACAATTCGTCGTCGCCCACCACTCCCGCCACCACCCCCGCGACCGATCCGGAGCCCAACCCGGACGGCGGCGCCTCCACGGCGCAGCCCGTGGGCCCCGACGTCCGCAACCCGTCCCGCTTGTCCTCCTCCGTCCGCTACCAGTACGACCGCAAGACGGACAAGACGGACACCCTGATCAGTACGACGGTGACCAACCGCGTCGCCACCCAGTCCGGCCTCCAGCACCGGATCGTGGCCGACGTCACCTATCTGATCACCGTCCGCTCCGGGCACCGCAACGTCTTCGCCAACACCGTCGGCTACGGAGCCGCGCCGTCCGTCACGCTCGCCGTGGACGTGCCGCGCGGCCTCCAGTTCCTGATGACCGAGAGCCAACTGCGGCGCGACCGGCGCTGGCTGGGCGGCGTCGAAGGACTGCCCGCCGACGTGCCGCCCGCCGACCGGGAGAGTCCGCCGCTGCCCAGCCGGTACGTCCGGGACGGCACGCTCGGCCTGGCCACGGTCACCTCGGTCACCGAACTCGCCCCGCCCGCCACGGACGGCACGACCGGAACCGACGGCACGGACGGCACGAACGGCACGAACGGCACCGACGGCACCGACACGAGCGACACCACCGACAGCACCGACAGCACCGACAGCACCGACAGCACCGACAGCACCGACGCGCCGAGCAGCACGCGGCCGGCCGAGCAGCGCGACCGGCTGCACCGTGAGGTGCGGCAGCTCATCGACCGTTTCGCGCCCGGCGTCATGACCCCCGGCCACGCCTCCTACCTGCCCGGTGTCGCCACCCTGATCGCCGACCACACCAGCGTCTCCGGCAAGCGGGCGCTGATCGGACGCGGCGGCCGGGAGACCCGGTTCAGCTTCCGGCACCACCGGTTCGGCGGGGCGTCCCTGGTCGAGGTCACGCTCTCGGCCCGCCCCACGACCAGCGTCGCCGACCGGGCCGCCCGGCGCGGCACGGCGGTACCGGGCGACAAGTCCGGCATCGAACAGTGGGGTTCGCACACGGCGACGGGGCAGTCGTCGGTGGACACGGAGAGCCGCCAGCACCGCTTCACCGGCAACCCGCTGGCCCGCTTCACCCGCCCCGACATGGACGACCGCACGGACCGGCTCGGCCCGTCCGTGCAGGTGGCGGCGGCCTCCAGCAAGGCGGCCAAGCGGGGCCGCACCGCCGAGGACCGGTACTGGCTGCGCACCGACAGCGCCGCCGACTTCGACGACCTGGAGTACGAGTTCACCGCCACGGTCCGCTCCACGTACGTCACGGACTGGCCGCCCAACGTGCTCGGCGCGATGATCCAGCGCGGGATCGTCACCTGGGACGACGCGGACACCGCGACCCGGAGCTGGCTGAGCCGCACCCTCGCCGGCGAACTCGGCGGCCAGGCCCGGGTGCCGGCCCTGGTCAGCGTGCGCTTCACCGGCAGCGAGAGCGCCGCCCCCGCTCCCGACGGGCAGGCCCCGGTGGTTCCCTCGGTGTCGTCCGTCGATCCCCGGCTGCTGTACAACGGCCGGGCGCCGCTGAGTGACACCGACTTGTTCCATCCGACCGGCAACGTGCCGGTGTACGGCTTCGACGCCTGGGACCAGCTCTACACGGCGCTCGACCAGGTGGCCCCGGCGACCGGCGGCGGCTGGCGCGCCCAGCCCGCCTCCCAGTCCGACGAGGGCGCCTCGGTCCGGCTCGGCGAACTGCTCCAGGCCGGTTCCGTCACGCTGGACACCCCGCGCCTGACCGGCGGCATGCTGCCGTCGATGCCGGGCGCGTTCCCGCTGACGGACGGCCCGGAGCAGCCCACCCTGACGGTGTCGCTGTACCGGCCGAGGGCGGTCACCGACGGCGGCGACGTGGCCATGGACCGGCTGCGCGTCACCCTCGACAGCAACAGCACCGTGTCCGGTGGCGACACCACCGCCGGGGTGTCCCTGCCGTTCGTGCTGAGCACCGACGACCCCGACCGCAACCTGATCGGCGCCACCCCGCCGTTGGTGCTACGGCCGGTGGACGCGAGCGGCTTCGGCAGCAACGTGTCCGGGACCCGCCGGGACTGGCTGAAGACCGGCAGTACCAGTCTTCCGGCCGACGGGGGGCGCGGCACCCGCAGTTACGAGGTCCGCGCCGACGTGCACATCGAGGTCGCGGGGCCGGACGGGGTGCGGCACGTCACCGGCACCGCCATCCTGCGCGTCGAGGAGCGCGACGCGCTGGGGCACGGCATCACCGTGCCGCGTCCCCGCCCCCGGGTGTACGATCTGCCGGCCCTGCTGGCCGCGCACACCGGCGCCGGGCCGGCCCAGTGGGCGTCGACGCCGGTGCACGACCTGCCGTCGGCCCTGGTCGCCGGACTCGACCCGGCCGACGACGGCTATCAGTTCTGGCTGGCCACCGGCACCGATCCGGACGGCTCCCGGCTGGCCCTCGCCCTCTACGGGTCCTCCCGTACGGCACGGCTGACCGGTCACCCGGTGGAACTGGTCACCCGCGGTCCGGAGGGGCTGCGCATCTGGTCGTTCGACCCGGACGGCACCCTGACCACACCGTCCGGCCCGGCCCCGGGTCCGGCGACGGACGGCACGGGCGATCCGGCCCTGGACCGGGCCTGGCGCGACTTCGAGACCGTCGCCGCCGACCTGGACCGGGCCACCGCCGACCACGGGAAGGCGCTCGCCGACGAACGTGAGCTGAGGGATCTGCGGCCGGACGCGGCCGACACCCTGTCCGCGGCGGTCACCGCGCTCGACACCGCCCGCACGGGCGCCACCGAGACCGCCGCGACGGCCACCGCCGCCGAGACCGCCGCCGACCGCGCCGAGCAGGAGGTCCGCGACCTTGACGGCCGGATCGGCACACTGACCTCGGTCATCACCGAGGCCCGGGGCACCGTCGACTCGCTGACCGACGCCATCGCGAAGGGCGAGAACCGGGAGACGCGTCTCGACGAGCAGGCGACAACGGCCCGCACACACCTGGCCGACCTCACCGCGCAGGCCGCCGACGCGACGGCCAAGACGCCGAAGACGGCAGGCGCGACGGAACCGACGGACTCGACGAACTCGACAGACCCGACGGACACGACGGACGCGACGGACACGACGCCTCCCGCCGTCGACCCCCGGCTCACCGCCCGGATCGACGCGGCCACCGCCGAGGTCGACCGGCTGACTTCGGAACTCACCGACGTACGCGCCCAGTTGACCCGGAACCGTACGTCGCTCCAGCAGACCGAGACCGCCCTGACCCGCGACGAGGCGGCGCTGAAGACGGCACAGGACCGGCGCCCCGGTCTCGAAAGCACCGCGCGGGACCTGCGCGCGACCGCCGGCACGATGCGCGAGCGCGCCGACGAGGCGGCCCTGCTCCTCCAGGACACGCAGGAGGCGCACGACCGGGCCGCGCAGCGACTCGGCGAGATCGACACCGCGCTGGACGACGCCCTCGGCCGTCGCGACGACGCCGCCGCCCGCCGAGCAGCCGCGGAGACCGCGCTGCCCGGCGCGTCCGGCCCGGTGCTGGCCGCCGGCCCCGCCGCACTGCCCTCCTCGCACACGACGCTGGCCTCCGCCCCCGCGCGCCGGCCGGGCTCGGGACTCCCCCGCGAGGCGGGCCCGTCCACCGGCAACACCCCGGCGACGGTGACAACGCAGCACGACGACACCTCCGACGACCACACCTCCGACGACAGCAGCAGCGACACCGACACCACCGATGACGGCACCACCCCAACCGACGACGGCCACTCCGAGGCGGAGACCGCACTCACGGAGCCGGAGCCGACCCCGCCGGCTCCGCCGAAGGACACCCCGCCGAAGGACGACGACGCCTCGGACCACGGCGAGGACGAGGGGCACGGCGAGGACGCGGACACCGGCACCGCCCTGCCGCCGCCCCCCGAGCCCTTCCAGATCCGGGCCCCGCGCGGCGAGACCGTCCCCACGCCCGCCGACGGCCGGTGCATCCTCTACACCTTCATCGGCACCGACCCGCGGCGGGTGCGCGACCGGCTGCCGGGGCTGAGCACCACCGCCCCCCAGACGTACGCCTGGCTGGGCCGCCCGGACGCCGTGCGCGCCGATCTCGCGCGGGTCAGCGCGGGTGACACCTCCTTCGCCGCGCAGCAGGCCCGCGCCCACCTGCTGATCGCCGCCGACCACCTGCGGGCCGCGGCGGAACGCCGACTGCTCGACGCGCGGGCCGGCGGACCCCCGTTGCCGCCCGACGTGGTGGGCCAGGTACGGCAGACGCTCGTGCCGCGGTTCACGGCCGCCACGGCCGGCATGAACCGGAGCCGGCTGCTGGTCACCGCCGCGCAGTACGGCATCGACCGGGTGGCACGTCCGGAGGACATCAACGACGACCTGCGGGACCGCTACCAGGCGGCGCTGGTGGCGGAGGGTGTGACAGACGCCCCGCACGACCCGGGCGTTGTAACGATGTTCCAGTTCCTGCGGGACACCGGCCGGCTGCCCACGCTTGCCGAGCTGACCGACGACCAGCTCCGCAACGTGATCGACTCCGCCTACGTCGACAGCACCCGCCCGTTCACCGACGGCGAAGCGGCGCACGCGCTGAGCGCGGTACGGAACTGGTCCCAGTCCTGGAACAGCGACCGGGGCGAGATGTTCCTGCCGCTGCTCGCCGACACCCTGGACGTGACGGTGGAGGTGCTGCGTCCGGACACCACCACGGGCCTCGGCACCGTGACCCGCGTCGGCTCACCCAGCACCGGCCGGGTCCTGGAGGTGCACTACTGGGGCCTCAACCACTACACCGCGAGCGACGCGGGCCCGCTCACCACGACCACGACCACCAACACGCCCACAGCCGCCAACCCCACCTCCAACGCGCCCCGCACCCCCCACGACACCCCCAGCACCCAACCCCCCGGCCGCAACCGCCCCGCC
>NZ_JBQOUX010000177.1:0-9882 GCF_052216785.1 Streptomyces sp. JW3
GGTTACGTCCCGGCGGCGCGGGGCGGCGCGGCTCAGGGCTGGAGCGGCATGGTCGGGCAGTTGGAGGTGGTGGGCTTGCCGGCCAGACGGTCGATCAGCCAGGAGATCGCGTCGCCCTGGTCGGTCAGGAGCGGCACGAAGTGGTTGGTGAGGATCTTGTCGCCGAGGTTGGGCAGTACCAGCGCCTTGTAGGTGACGGCGGCGCCCTTGCGGCACCAGTCCACGGCCAGTTGCCGGGCCTGGGCATGGGGCACGATGTCGTCGTGGACGCCGGTGGCCACCCGTACCGGGCCCGCGGGCTCGAGCGTGCCGATCCGCTGTCTGTCCAGGGCCGCCTGGGCCGCGGGCTCGGCGGCTATGACAGCACCGATGGACCGGCCGTCCTTGGTCCACTCGGTGCTCTCCGCGAAGCCGTAGCCGAAGAGCGCGTCGCCGACGCACATGGTCGAGGTGTCCTTCAGCACCGCCTTGCCGCTGTCACTGACGTTCTCCTCGACCACCGCCCGCAGGTCGGAGTCGGCCTGGGCGAAGCCGTTGACCGACCAGGCCAGTGCACCGGCCAGGGCGCTGCCGTCGATGCCCTTCATGGTGGCGGTGAGGTCGGCCGGCGGGGCACCCGCATAGGTGCCGCTCAGCGGGACGTCGGGTGCGTAGGAGGGCTGCAGTTCGGCCGCGGCGGCGGAAGCTCCGCCGCCCTGGCTGTAGCCGTACAGGCCGGTGGGCGAGGAGGCGGTGACCGAAGCGCCCGGTACCGCGCGGGCGGCGCGGGCCGCGTCCAGCAGGGCGTGTCCCTGGTCCAGCCGGTTGACGTAGGTGTGCAGCCGGTCGGTGGTGCCGAGGCCGACGTAGTCGGTGACGACGACCGCGGCGCCGGTGGCCAGGATGCGGTAGATCGCCAGGGCCTCGTACCCCACGGATACGGTGTCGCCGGTGAGGGTGAGCGGGTTCTCCAGCGCCAACGAGGGCGCGCACTGGTCGCCCTGGCCCATGGTGCCCGAGGCCACCGCGACCAGCGGGCGCGGACCGGACCTCGTCCAGGCCGCCGAGGGCTCGAGGTAGGTGCCGGTGACGGCGACGGGCTGCCCGGCGGAGTCGGTGGACCGGTACATCAGGCGAGTCGCCGTGCCCGGCATCGGGCGGCCGTCTAGGCCCGGGATGCTCAGCCCGAGCTCCATCGGCTCGGTGCGGACCAAGGCGCCGTTGACGGCGGGCAGTTCGGCCGGCGGATCGTAGAACGGGGGAATGGTGATCCCGCGGGAGACCACCGGCTCGGTGGCGATGGCGGTGTCGGTGGCGGAGGCCGGCCCGGTCGCCAGACAGAGGCCGACGGCGCCCGCGACGGTGCCGGCGAGCAGCCGGGCCCCGGCGCGGGTGGTGCGGGAACGGTATCTCTTGCGGCTCATGACGTGCTCCTTGCTCGTCGTGACGGGGGTCGGACGGCTGTCGGGCGCCGGTCAGATGACGGTGCCGACGTCCTGGGCGGTGATGGCGTCCATCGCGCGCTCGGCCACCGCGGCGATGGTCATGGAGGGGTTGCAGGCGCCCGTCGTGCCGGGAATCAGCGCTCCGTCGAGCACGTAGAGGCCGCGCTGCCCCAGTACGCGTCCCTCCAAGTCGCACACGGTGCCCATGGGCGCCCCGCCCAGGGGGTGCCACGTGCTGTTGACCAGGGAATTGGTGTCCGTAAGGGTCCCAAGACCCCGGGAGATCCTCGCGACCCGGCGGTGGATGGCGCGGTGGCTCGCGGTGTCACCGCCCGCCGGCCAGTGCAGGGACACGGAGTCAGTGGCGGCGTCGTAGCGCAGGCGGCCGCGGTCGGAGCTGACGCCGAAGCCGACCAGCATCGTCGTACGGGTGTCGATGCCCAGCGGCGGCAGGGATGCCTGGATGACGGTGTTGGCCGTGGCAGGGTCGTCCCATTGCTTGCTGCCGTAGACGACCGGCCCGCCCTGCTCGGAGCCGAAGTCCTCCCACAGGTTGGTCCAGGCGTAGATGCGGTCGCCGTTGGTGCCCCACCCTTCGCCGAGTCCGTCGGGCAGGTCGGGGACGGCACCGGTGGCCCCGGCACGCACCAGGAGTTTGCTGGTGCCCACGCTTCCGGCCGCCATGACCAGGGCGCGGGTGGTGAGGATCTTCTGTTCCCGCACGACGCCGTGGTCGTCGGTGCGGTCGACGTGCACCTCCCAGCGGCCGTCGGCGGCCCGGGCCACGGAAGTGACGTGGTGGTGGGTGGCGACGGTGACCCGACCGGTTGCCTCCGCTTCTTTCAGGTAGGTGACGTCGACGGAGTGCTTGCCTCCGTTGTTGACGCCGAGCGCGCAGTCGCCGTTGGTGTACGACGCCTTCATCTCGCCGCGCAGCTCGGCCAGGGCGTAGTCCCAGTCGATCGGCATCGGGATCTTCTCCAGGACGTACCCGGCCGCGCGGACGCGGTCGGCGAAGACGCGGGCCGCGTAGTAGGTGGGGCTGTCGATCAACGTGTCGGGAGCGGTGGCCACGTGCAGCATGCGGGCGACGCGCGGGTAGTGGACCTGGTCCATGCGTCGCCAGTCGAGCTGTTCGGGGAGCCAGGTGTTGAACACCGCTTCGGAGGGCTGGAGGGTCATGCCCTGGTAGACCAGGGAGCCGCCGCCGACCCCGGCGGCGCAGACGCTCAGGATGTTCTCGCCGAGCACCGGTTCGAGCAGGCCGACGTAGGGCTCGAAGTCGAGCGGGGTACCGATCAGCCGGGCGAGCGGCCGGACGGCCTCGGGCAGGGTGCCGTACCACAGCGCCCGCTTGTCCAGGCCGGAGACGCGGGGGAAGGTCTCCGCGCCGGGGCCGGTGGGCCAGCGCCGGCCGCGCTCCAGGACGGTCACCGCGACCCCGGCCTGGGCCAGCCGCAGCGCGGCCACACCGCCGCCGAAGCCGGAGCCGATGACGACGGCCCGGTGTTCCTCCCGGGTGAGCGGGATCCGGGCCGGGGCGGCCGCGGCGCGGGTGGGGAGCAGACCCGCGGCAGCGAGTCCGGCGGCGCCCGTGAGTACTGCGCGTCGGGTGGGGGTGGGCATGAGCGACTCCTGGACGTGGTGGTGGCGGTCGGACATGCAATGGCATGCGCATGCCAAGTAGGGCCGGGGCAACTCCGGTTACCCATCGGTCGCTTACTGGAGAGTAGGTCCGAGTGTCAGGCAGTGACAAGGTGGCTGCATGCGTCATCTGTGGTGCGCGGACCGCGCGAGGGCGGTGCCCCCTCGTTATGCTGCGGTGGACGTGGCACAGGGAAGAATGGGGCAAGGGTGAGCCAGACGCCGGTCGAGGCACCGCGCCCGACAGCATCCGCGGACGAGGGGTTGTCGCTCGTCGAGCGCCGAAAGGTGGCACTCCGCTTCGACATCGCCTGTGCGGCGGTGCGTCTGTTCACCACGCGGGGCGTCACCGCCACGACGGTCGAGCAGATAGCCCAGGCCGTGGGCATCTCCGCCCGCACCCTGTGGCGCCACTTCCCGTCGAAGGAGAGCTGCGCCCTCCCCCTGCTGACGGCGGGGCTCGACTTCATGGTGGACCGCCTGCACCACTGGCCGGCGGAGACGAGTCTGCTGGACTTCTTCGCCGACACCTGCCGCCGGGGGGACCTGCCGTCCGCCACCCCCGTCATCCTCGACCTGATCCGCATGACCTCCACCGAACCGGCCCTGCGCGCCGTCTGGCTTCAGGCGCACGATGACGCGCTGCCCGTTCTCGGCAGCCTGCTCGCGCGGCGTTCCGGCGCCGGCCCCGGCGACCTCGCGGTGATCGTGCACGCCGCGACCCTGAACGGTGCGCTGCGGGCGGCGGTGGAGGACTTCGCCCGGCGGTATGCCGGCCGGTCGGACGCCGGCGACGCGGAATTGGGCGCCTGCCTTGATGAGGCCCTGCGGGCGGCGTCCGAGGGGCTGCCCTACTGAGCCCTCAGCCTGCCGCCTGCGGTGGATCGGAGTCGGAGCCGGAGTCCGAGTCGATCGGCGGCGTCAGCTCGAACAACGCGGCGATCGCGGCGGCCAGTTCCTCGCGCGGCACCACCTCCTCGATCCGCTCCCACATCGCCGTCAGCGTCGCCACCTCCGGCGGACTGATCTCCCCGGACTCGGTGTCGACCTGCTCGCTCGTGGTGTCGAACACGACCCGGAACGCGGTCGCCAGCCTGATCCCGGCCCGCTCCATCCTCGGCAGCGTCTTCAGCTTCTGCTTCGCCGTTTCCCGCTCCGCCCGCGCGAGCAGCTTCGTCGCGACCAGCACCTCCAACAGGTCCAGCGCGTCGTCGACCGCCCTGCTCGTCAGGTAGACCGCGGTGGCCAGCAGGGTGGCCAGCCTGCGCGAGTCACCGTGACGCCGCAGCAGGGACGCCTTGCCGTCCACGCCGTACCGCGACAGCTCCGCCAGCCGCCGCGGCGGTATCCCGGACACGTCCAGCTCACCCATCCCGAACGCGTCGATCTCCGTCGCCCGCTCAAGCGCCCACTTCATCTGCGGGCCGGAGATCCGCACCGGGGCCTCGCCGCAGCCGGTCCAGCTCCGACACCCGCGCACCGGGCGGCACGGTCAGCAGCGAGTCGAGCACCGCCCGCTGACCGGTGCTCAGCAGCCCGTACAGGCTGTCCCACAGCCGCTGGTTCGCCGCCTCCCGCACCGAGGCCACCAGCCGCGCCAGCGTCGTCACGCCGGGCAGCAGCACCCGCCGCTCACGCAGCCACCCCACCGCCGCGTCGAACAACGCCTTCGGGCCCTCCCCGGTCGTCCACGCCCGTGCGTCCACCCACACCCGCAACTCGGCTTCCGCCTCGGCGAATTCCGTGTACTCCAGGACCTTCCGCAGCTCACGGACGTGAGCCAGCCGGGTGTTCTCCCGTTCCCCGTACGCCTTCAGTGCCGACGCGTCCGCGATGCCGAGCTGCTCGGCGAGGTAGCCGACGACTTCAGCCGGCACGTCAGTCGGGTCGTCCAGGAACACCCCGAGGTAGCGCGCGGTCGTGAGCTGGGCCGCGAAGCCCAGCCGGTTGTGGGACCGCCGCTTACCCTCGATCAGCTCCCGGTCAGCATCGTCCAGGAAGAAAAACCGCTCCAACTCCGTACGGGACGGCGCCCCGTTGTACGCCGCGTACGCGGCGGCTTGTGCATCCGTCAGAAACTCGACCGGCACCCCGGACCTCCACACAGTCAATGATCAACACGACTGCTGAAGGCTCCGCCCTCGAAGAAGTCCAGGTCAAAGCGCTCTAAGGGCGCGGGAGGCTTAGCGCCGGTTTTCGTTCCGATGTTCCTCAACCCCCAGTTCTTCCAGCGGCGGCAGCAGGCGCCGGGCGCTGGGCCCGGCACGGACCTCGGACACCCGACGGCCGACCTGAGCGACATCGACACCGTCCGCCTGGACGGCGTGTGCGCGGGTACCGTGGGCGTCGGTCCGGAGACGGACGCGGCGAGTGCGCGGCGGTGGTCTCCGCCGGGCGACGTCCTACGGATGCCAGGGCGTACGCCTGCTCGAAGCGCGTCTGCTGGGCTTCGGCGGCGACCTGTACGGCCACCGGATCGAGGTCACGCTCAGGCGGCGGCTGCGTCCGCGGCGGCGCTTTGCCGGCTCGGTGGAACTCGTCCGCCGGATCCGGCAGGACACCGACGACGCCCTGCGCCGGGCCCACGACCACGGCTTCGCGGATCTCGTCCTGGACCGCCCGGAACGGCAGTGGAGCAAGGGAGGGCGGGGGACCGTCCAGCGCCGGCGTCGCCTGCCCCGCGATCACGGCAAGGGCACCAGGCGCGCGCTGGAACGCGGCGAAGCGGTTGCCCGGGTGGTTCACCGCTTGCCGGTGTCGTCAGTGATGCCACGGGGTCAGGAAGAGGCGGCCGGAGCCAGCTCGTCGACCAGACCCCAGCACAGCGCCCGCGCCGAGTCGAGGGTGGTGCCGGTCAGGGCCAAGAAGGCGGTGCGTTCGCGGCCGATACGGGCGGGGACGCTCACGGTGCCTCCCGCGCCTGGGATCAGCCCCATCGCGATCTCGGGCAGCCGGACCACCGTGTTGGGGGCGGCCGCCACCCGCCCCGCGAACGCGGGCAGTTCGATGCCGGCTCCCACGCAGGCGCCGTGCAGATGAGCGGTCACTTTGGCGGCGCACCGCAGGAGCAGCGCCGCGGGGCTGCGGCGCACGCGTACCCGGTGTGCCTCGGCGGTGTCCCGGGAGCTGCCGAACTCCGCCAGATCGCCACCCCCGCAGAACGCCGGCCCGTTGCCGCGCAGCTCGACGCGGGCGATCGACGGATCGGCCGCGGCGACCTCCAGGGACTCGCACAGGGCGTCCCGGGTGGCGGCGTCGAAGGCGTTGCGCACCCAGGGGCGGTCCAGTACGACGGTCAGACGGTCGCCGTCTCGGCGCAGCCGGACGGGGTGCCGGGCGGGGCGCGGGGCTCGGGGCGGTGCGGTCGCCAGCCAGGCGCGGAAACCCGCACCGCCCTGGAGGGCCGAGTAGGCGAGGGACTCGATCAGCAGTCGGTCGGACGACGGGAGCGGTTCACCCACACGTAGTACCTGGACCAGGGTGACGGCGGCGGCCGGCTGCCGGGCGACGGTTTCTTCGATGTGCCGGGCGGTGGCGTTCGGGTCCGGGCACGACACCCAGGGGCGTGGCGCGTCGGCGGCCCCTGTCAACAGGACGTCGAAGTCGTCCGACACGGCCCTCGGCCGGGCCGCCACCCCCACGAGCACCTGGTCGTGGACGGCCCGAGTGGGCGGCGGTGCCGGGTGATCGAGGTCGATCAGGCGGAAGGGCGAGTCCATGGGCGGTCGAGTGTAATCTGCCTTCAGCCGGAAGAGAAGGTGGTTACCGGAATGAAGAACAGTGCTCTCGACATCAATGGATGGATGGCCGATGTCGACCCGTTCCTCAGCCCGCTCCGTGCCGTCGCCGCAGGTTTCACCGGCCGCACCGGCGTCCCCGTCGACCTGCCCACGGTCCTTTTCCTGCGCGCGCGGCTGGCCGGGCTCGCGGCGCCGGGCCGGACTTCCGCCGGTGGCTCCTGCCGGCTCCTCGAAACCGCCGACGGGTGGGCCGCCGTCAACCTCGCCCGCCCGGAGGACCACGCCGGCGTCCCCGCGCTCCTCGGCCTCCTGGGCACAGGGGACACCACCCTGACCACAGCCGCCCGACGGGTAATGGCTCATCAACTCGCGCATTGCGCGCAGGCGGTGGGCATCGCCGCGGCCGCGCTCGGACCGGTCCTGCCCGACCGGGCCCCCGTACTCACCAGCTCCCACGGCGAGCGGCGGACCCGTCCGATCGCCGCTCCCCGGGTGCTCGACCTGTCCGCCCTGTGGGCCGGACCGCTCTGCGCGCGACTGCTCGGGCAGGGCGGCGCGCACGTGACCAAGGTGGAGAGCACCACCAGACCGGATGGCGCGAGGCAGAGGCATCCGGAGTTCTACCACTGGCTGCACGACGGGCACGACAGCCTGGTGCTGGACTTTGCCTCCGGCGCCCTGGCCGACGTCGTCGCGCGGTCCGACGTCGTCATCGAGGCGTCCCGGCCCCGGGCGCTGCGCCGCCTCGGTGTGCGCGCCGAGGAGTTCCTGGCCGCACGGCCCGGACGGGTGTGGGTGAGCATCACCGGCTACGGCCGCGACGACGACCGGATCGCCTTCGGCGACGACGCGGCGGTGGCCGGGGGCCTGACCGGACGCGACGCGGGGGGCGGTCCCGTGTTCCTCGGTGACGCGCTGGCCGACCCCGTCACCGGCCTGTACGCCGCCGACGCCGTCGCCCGTTCCCTCGCGGCCGGCGGCGGTGAACTGCTGTGCGTGTCCATGGCCGCCTGTGCCGCCGCGCTCGCCGGCGCCCGGACCGGGCCGGGTCCGTGCTGATCAGGAACGTGGAGGTCGACGGACGGGCCGGCACCGACGTACGGATCGGGGCGGACGGGCGGATCGCGGAGCTGGGGCGGCGGCTGGCCGGAGCGGCCGATGTCGACGGCCGCGGGGGCGCGCTGCTGCCCGGCCTGCACGATCACCACGTGCATCTGACGGCGCTGGCCGCGCAGGCCGCCTCGGTACCAGTGGGTCCGGCCGAGGTACGCGACCGCGACGGGCTCGGCAGGGCCCTGCGGGCCGGGGCGCCCAGGGAGTGGGTGCGGGCGGTCGGCTACCACGAGAGCGTCGCCGGGGAACTGGACCGGTGGGCTCTCGACGCGCTCGTCGCCGACCGCCCGGTGCGGGTGCAGCACCGCAGCGGAGCCATGTGGTTCCTCAACAGCGCCGCCCTGCGCGCGGCCGCACTGGACGGCGACGAGAGCGTCCGCGACGGCCGGCTGTGGCGGGCGGACGGGCGGCTGCGGCACGTCGTAGCGCCGGTGGCGCTGGACTGGAAGAGCCTCGGACGCCGGGCCGCGCGCCTCGGCCTGACCGGGTTCACCAACGCCGACCCGCACCCCGCACCCGATCTGCGGCGGACCCTGTCGGCGCTGCCGCAGCGACTGGTCGTCATGGGCGTGGACGCGCCGGTGAAGCTGATGCTCGACGATGCCACGCTGCCGGTCCCGACCGGCCTGGCCGCGACAGTGGCCCGGGTACGGCCCCGGCCCGTCGCCGTGCACTGCGTCACCCGGGTGCAGTTGCTGGTCACCCTGCTCGCCCTGGAGGAGGCCGGTCCGGTCGCCGGTGACCGGATCGAGCACGGCTCGGTGATCCCGGCGGAAGCCATTCCCTGGATCAGGCGCCTCGGTCTGACCGTCGTCACCCAGCCGCACTTCCCGGCCGAGCGGGGCCACCAGTACGCCACCGACGTCCACCCCGACGACCGGGGGCACCTCTACCGGTGCCGCAGCCTCGCCGAGGCGGGTGTACCACTCGCCGCGGGCACCGACGCGCCGTACGGCACCCACGACCCGTGGGCGGTGATGCGGGCCGCCGTCCACCGGGACGACGGTGAAGGCCTCGTCCCGCAGGCCGCCCTGCGGCTCTTCCTGGGCGCACCGCGACGGCCCTCGGCGCCGCGCCGGGTGGCGGCCGGCGCGGTGGCCGATCTGTGCCTGCTGCACTGCCCGTTGCGTGAGGCACTGGACACGCTCTGCGCCGACGTCGTACGGGAGGTGTACTTCGGCGGCCATCCGGTCACGCCCTGACAGACGGCGAGAAGCTGTCGTCAGCCGTGGCGCAGACGACCAAGGTGTGGTGGCCCCGTAGACGCCGGAGGCACGCTGGCACCCCGCGGCGACCGGCGAAGCCCCATCCGGGGGCGATTTCCTCTCCTCCTCCAGGAGGAGGAGAGCAGGGCATCTGGTGCGCCGGCACCAAGCGGCACTGCCCGCAGGAGCACGATGCCCCGCAGGGGTCTTCCGGGCCAGGCTGGTCACCTGACCCGAACCAGATCTGGAGACCCTTTTCTCGTGGCTACCTTGCTCTGCCGGCTGGACCGGACCGCTTTCCGGCGGCGCTGGCCGGTGACCCTGTTGTGGGTGGTGATCCTCGGCGCCGCCGGCGCGGGCGCCGCCACCGCGCCCGCCGCCTCGCAGGAGACCACCTCGGTCATGCCCGGCATCGAGGCGCAGAAGGCGTTCGACCTGATCGGCGAGCGTTTCCCGGGCTCGTCCGCCGACGGCGCCTACGCGCAGATCGTGTTCGTCGCACCGGACGGCACGAAGGTGTCCGAGGCCGGTCAGCGGTCGGCCGTCGAGACGTTCGTCACGCGGGCCGCCGACGCACCGCGGGTCTCCGCCGCCGCCGACCCCTTCGAGGCCGGCGCGATGAGCGAGGACGGCTCCACCGCCTACTCCACGGTGAACTTCGAGGTCGCGGCCGCCGATCTCAGGACCGTCAACGTCTCCCGCACGATCCGCGGGTAGTGGTCGAGGTCCGGCCCGGGGTCCATCAGCCACCACTGG
>NZ_JBQOUX010000178.1:0-9540 GCF_052216785.1 Streptomyces sp. JW3
GGGGCGCCCGGTGCACACCGGGCGCCCCTCCCCTCTGCCGGAAGCTCAGCCGTGGTTCAGCTCGAACCACACCACCTTGCCGGTGCTCAGCCGGGTCGCGCCCCAGCGCCGGGCCAGCCGGTTCACCAGGTACAGCCCGCGGCCGCCCTCGTCGGTGGCGCGGGCCTGCCGCAGCCGGGGCAGTTGCGGCACGTCGTCGCCGACCTCGCAGCGCAGCACGTCGGTCCGCAGCAGCCGCAGGGTCACCGGCCGGGACGCGTACCGCACCGCGTTGGTGACCACCTCGCTGACCAGCAGCTCGACCGAGTCGGTCAGCTCCTCAAGACCCCAGCGGGCCAGCGCGTGCCGGGCCAGCCGGCGGGCCCGGCCGGGCGCCGCGTCCTCCGGCTCCAGGTACCAGTACGCCACGTCGCTCGGCGCGATCCCGTCGAAACGGGCGGCGAGCAGCGCGATGTCGTCGTCCCGGTCGCCAGGACCGAGCATGTCCAGCACCTCGTCGCACAGGGCTTCGAGCGGCGGCGGATGGTCCGGGCCGGTCAGCTGGGCGGTGGCGGCGAGCTTCTCCCGCAGCTGCTCTATGCCGGTCCACACGTCCCGCAGCCGGGACTCCACCAGACCGTCGGTGTACAGCAGCAGGGTGGCGCCGGCCGGCGCGTCCAGCTCCACGGCCTCGAAGTCCACCCCGCCGACGCCGATCGGGGCGCCCGGCGGCACCCGCAGCACCTCGGCCCGGCCGCCCAGGTGCAGCAGGACGGGCGGCGGATGGCCGGCGTTGGCGATGGTGATGCGGTGCGAGACCGGGTCGTAGACCGCGTACAGACAGGTCGCCATCCGGTCGGTGCCGAGCCGCTGGGCCTGTTCGTCGAGGTGGTGCAGGACCTCCTGGGGCGGCAGATCGAGTCCGGCGAGGGTCTGCGCGGTGGTGCGCAGCTGGCCCATGATGGCCGCCGACGTCATGGAGTGCCCCATCACGTCCCCGACCACCAGCGCCACCCGGCTGCCGGGCAGCGGGATCGCGTCGTACCAGTCGCCGCCCACCCGGGCCGTCTCGGCGGCCGGGAGGTAACGGGAGGCCAGCCGGACGCCGGTGCAGCGTGGCAGGTTCTCCGGCAGCATCGTGCGCTGGAGCTCGTCCGCGATGTACGCCTCGCGGCCGTACAGCACCGCCTTGTCGATGCCCAGCGCGCTGTGCGTGGCGAGCTGCGCGGCCACCAGCAGGTCGTCGGCCTCGAAGGCGGTCCGGTCCGGGCGGCGCAGGAACAGCGCGGCGCCGATCACCCGGCGCCGGCCGCGCAGCGGCGCGAGGATGGCGCGCTGTCCCTCGGGGATGGGCAGTTCGCTGAGGTCGCCGAGGAGTTCGGGCAGCGCGGCACGGGCCGCGGGCGCGTCCGTGAAGACCGGCCGCACCCCGCGCAGCACCTCCGCCAGCGCGCTGCCCGGCCGTACTTCGCACAGCTCGGCGCCGACCGGGTCCAGCTCGGCCGGTTCCGGCTGGACCGGCGGCACGAAGCCGCCCTCGGTGTCCCGCTCGGCCGGAATCCGGTCGGTGCGGCGCAGCCGCAGCACCAGCGGACCGGTGGGCCGCTCGTCGCCGACCGGCAGCGGCTCGCGCAGATAGACCAGGATCGCGTCGGCGAACGTGGGCACGGTCGCCCGGCACAGCCCCATCACGATCTCGTCGAGGTCCATGCCGCGGGCGATCCGCCGGGTCGCGGCGCCCACGAACCGCAGCCGCTCCCCGTCCCGCCGCATCGGCGTGGGCCGGCCCGGCGGCAGCGGCTGCCCGCTGCGCCGCTCCGGACCGGTCGGCTCGGCCGCGGCGTCCTCCTGGACCGGCACCGGCCGGGGGCGGTGGGCGCCGGACCCGGCCGGCTCCTCGGTGCCCGGCTGGGCGTGCTCGGAGACCCCGACGGGGTCCGCGCCCGCCGCGGCGGGCGCGGGCGGCACGGGTGGCGTCGGCGGGGTGTCCCCGGTGCGGCCCTGCGCCGGGAGGGCGCCCTCCGGGGCGCGCGGCGGTGCCGGGGTGTGCAACAGCGCCCCGCGGGGGTCCGTGGGGTCGACGCCCGGCTGAGGGCGCTCGAAGGAGATCGGGTGCTCCGTCACGCGTGTCGAATCCATCCGTCCGCGACTGCGCGCCGTGCGTGCAGTTCGTCCCGCAGAACTCCGAGTACCCGGAACTGCCGTCCCGGGAACGGAATCTCCGCGTGGTCAGAGGCTGTGCCTGTACCGCCGCCGCACCGGCCGCGGTCCCTGCCGGCGCTGCCCTCGTACCCCTCGCTCACGTCCTGCCGCCCCTCGGTGACGTTCGGTCAAGCCCTGTGCGTGTCACGCCTGTTGCCGCCGCGAGCCCTTGCGGAGGACGATCCTACGTTTCTTGCCCGGGGGCGCATCAAGGGTCTCATGAGGACACGTGCGCGGGCGTGCGATCCCAGTCGGCCGGGAGGAACGGTACCGGCCACGCGGGGTCCGGGCGCCAGTGCTGCCAGCCGTCCGAGAACGGTGGCCCCCAGGCCCGGATCACCGCCACGGCGGCCCGGCCGGCCGCCCGCACCCGCTCGGCCAGCGCCGCGTCCATCAGCCCGTCCCGCTGGGCCTGCGCGAACTCGTCCTCGTCCCGCCACTGCCAGCCGCGGTCCGGGTCGACGGTGATGTCCAGGAAGTGGTCCTCGGAGTCGACGCCGCCGGACCAGCGGGTCAGCGGCTCCTCCAGGTTCACGTACCAGTTCTTGAACCGCCAGCCCGGCTCCCAGAACAGCCACACCGACCAGGGCTCGCCGGGCCGGGCCAGCTTCAGCACCCCGGTGCCGAGCCAGTGGCCGCGGGCCACGGTCCGGGGTCTGGTGTAGCGGGTGGCCAGCGGTTCCCGGTGCGGGGGCGTGCCGTCGGCCAGCACCGGCTTGACGCATTCGGTGCCGGGGGCCAGCCAGACGGCGAGCAGGTCGGCGTCGTCGCGTACGACGGTGACGGGGCGGGCGATGTGCGGGCGGCGGCCGCCGTTCTCCCGGTAGCGCCACAGGATCTGGGTCCCGGGGGTCCAGAACGCCGGCCCGCCCGCCCGGGCGGCCGTACTCACCGCTTCACCGTCTGCCATGCGGAGATATTAGGTGCCGCGGGCATCCGGCGCTGCGGCATCCGTCACCTCGGTCCCGGTCAGGGACGGGTCATCCGCAGCACGTCCAGCGCCTCGTCGAGCTGCTGCCCGGTCAGGTCCCCGCGCTCCACGTACCCGTTCTCCTCGACGACCTGACGGATCGTCTTGCGCTCGGCCAGCGCCTTCTTGGCGACCTTGGCGGCCTCCTCGTACCCGATGTACTTGTTCAGCGGCGTGACCACGGACGGCGAGGACTCGGCGTACTCGCGGGCCCGGTCGCGGTGCGCGACGATCCCGTCCACGGTCCGGTCGGCCAGCAGCCGGGAGACGTTGGCGAGCAGCCGCACCGACTCCAGCACGTTCTTGGCGATGACCGGCAGCATGACGTTCAGCTCGAAGTTGCCGGCCGCGCCCGCCGTGGCCACGGTGGCGTCGTTGCCGACCACTTGGGCGGCGACCATCAGTACCGCCTCCGGAATGACCGGATTCACCTTGCCCGGCATGATCGACGAACCGGGCTGGAGGTCGGGCAGCGAGATCTCCGCGAGCCCGGTGCGGGGGCCGGAGGACATCCAGCGCAGATCGTTCGCGATCTTCGTCAGTCCGACCGCGATGGTGCGCAACTGCCCGCTGGTCTCCACGATCCCGTCCCGGGCGCCCTGCGCCTCGAAGTGGTCGCGGGCCTCGGTCAGCGGCAGCCCGGTGGCGCGGGCCACCTCCGCGATGACGGCGGCGGCGAACCCGGGCGGGGTGTTGATCCCGGTGCCGACCGCCGTGCCGCCCAGCGGCAGTTCGGCCAGCCGGGGCAGCGAGGCGTGCAGCCGCTCCACGCCGTACCGCACCTGGGCCGCGTACCCGCCGAACTCCTGCCCCAGGGTCACCGGGGTGGCGTCCATCAGATGCGTCCGCCCCGACTTCACGACGTCGGCGAACTCCTCGGCCTTCCGCTCCAGGGCCGCCGCCAGGTGCTCAAGGGCCGGGACCAGGTCCCGGCTGACCGCGGCGGTCGCGGCGATGTGGAGGGAGGACGGGAAGACGTCGTTGGACGACTGGGAGGCGTTGACGTGGTCGTTGGGGTGCACGTCCCGCCCGAGCCGTTCGCTCGCCAGGGTGGCGATCACCTCGTTGGTGTTCATGTTGGACGAGGTGCCGGAGCCGGTCTGGAAGACGTCGACCGGGAAGTGGTCGTCCCACTTCCCGTCGGCCACCTCGGCCGCCGCCGTCCCGATCGCCCCGGCCACCTCCCGGTCCAGCACCCCCAGCTCGGCGTTGACCTTCGCCGCCGCCCCCTTGATCCGGGCCAGCGCCTCGATGTGCGCCCGCTCGATCCGCTGCCCGGAGACGGGGAAGTTCTCGACGGCCCGTTGCGTCTGCGCCCGCCACTTGGCGGCTGCGGGGACGCGGACCTCGCCCATGGAGTCGTGCTCGATGCGGTAGTCGCTGTCGCTCATGTCCGGTACAGCGAACGGCACCGGTCCGTTGTTCCTGGACGAGGCCCGTTCGGGTCAGGCCAACCCCGGCCCCCGCACCGGAATGGACGTGAACGTCGGCTGCGGCGCCGGGTCCTGGAAGAAGTCGTTGCCCTTGTCGTCCACCACGACGAACGCCGGGAAGTCCTCGACCTCGATCTTCCAGACCGCCTCCATGCCGAGCTCCTCGTACTCGACGACCTCGACCTTCTTGATGCAGTCCTGGGCGAGCCGCGCGGCCGGGCCGCCGATCGAGCCGAGGTAGAAGCCGCCGTGCGCGTCGCACGCGTCGGTGACCTGCTTGGACCGGTTGCCCTTGGCCAGCATCACCTTGGAGCCGCCCGCCGCCTGGAACTGCTCGACGTAGGAGTCCATCCGCCCGGCCGTGGTCGGCCCGAAGGACCCGGATGCGTACCCCTCGGGGGTCTTCGCCGGACCGGCGTAGTACACCGGGTGGTCCTTCAGGTACTGCGGCATCTCCTCGCCCGCGTCGAGCCGCTCCTTGATCTTGGCGTGCGCGATGTCGCGGGCCACCACCAGCGGGCCGGTCAGCGACAGCCGGGTCTTGACCGGGTACTTGGTCAGCTCGGCGAGGATGGCGTCCATCGGCTGGTTGAGGTCGATCCGGACGACGTCGCCCTCCGACTCCAGGTGCTCGTCGGTGGTGTCGGGCAGGAACCGCGCCGGGTCCGTCTCCAGCTGCTCCAGGAACACGCCCTCGGCGGTGATCTTCGCGACCGCCTGCCGGTCGGCCGAGCAGGAGACGGCGATCGCGACGGGGCACGAGGCGCCGTGCCGGGGGAGGCGGACCACCCGTACGTCGTGGCAGAAGTACTTGCCGCCGAACTGCGCCCCGATCCCGATCTTCTGGGTCAGCTCGAAGACCTTCTCCTCCAGCTCCTTGTCCCGGAACCCGTGCCCGAGCGGCGAGCCCTCGGTGGGCGCGTTGTCCAGGTAGTGCGCGGAGGCGTACTTCGCGGTCTTCAGCGCGTACTCGGCCGACGTGCCGCCGACCACGATCGCCAGGTGGTACGGCGGGCAGGCGGCCGTGCCCAGCGAGCGGATCTTCTCCTCCAGGAACCTCATCATGGCGGACTCGTTCAGCACCGCCTTCGTCTCCTGGTAGAGGAACGACTTGTTGGCCGAGCCGCCGCCCTTGGCCATGAACAGGAACTTGTAGGCGCCGCCGTCGGTCGCGTACAGCTCGATCTGGGCCGGCAGGTTGGAGCCGGTGTTCTTCTCCTCCCACATGGTCAGCGGGGCCATCTGGGAGTAGCGCAGGTTCAGGTTCTGGTAGGCGTCGTAGATGCCGCGGCTGAGCGCCTCCTCGTCGCCGCCCGCCGTCAGCACGTGCTGGCCGCGCTTGCCCATCACGATCGCCGTGCCGGTGTCCTGGCACATCGGCAGCACGCCCGCCGCCGCGATGTTGGCGTTCTTCAGCAGGTCGAGCGCCACGAACTTGTCGTTGCCGGAGGCCTCCGGGTCGTCGATGATCCGGCGGAGCTGCGCCAGGTGCGCGGGACGCAGATAGTGCTGGATGTCGTGGATGGCCTCCTCGGCCAGCCTGCGCAGCGCCTCGGGCGCCACCTTGAGGAACGTCCGCCCGTCGGCCTCGAAGGTGGAGACACCCTCGGAGGTCACCAGCCGGTACGGGGTGGTGTCCTCTCCCTGGGGGAGCAGATCGGTGTACGCGAACTCAGGCATCTCGCCCATTCCTCACTCGACAGACGGTCGCTGGCCTCCGTTGGCAGCGTTCCTCAGCGTAGAACCTGCCGGTGACGGTGAACTTGTGAGGTTGTCCTCACCGATCCCCACTGGGGGCTAGTCGCGATCTATCGCGTTTCGGTACGCTGCTGCCGTGGACCTTCAGAAGCACGCGCCGCAGCAGGACGCCCCCACGCCCGTCACCGAACTGCGCGCCTCGGACGCCGACCGCGACCGCATCGCCGACATGCTCCGCGAGGCGCACGCCGAGGGGCGGCTCAGCGCCGACGAGCACGCCGAGCGGGTCGAGGGCGTGCTGGCCGCCAAGACGGTGGGCGAGCTGGACGGGTTCGTCCGGGACCTGCCCGCCGCCCACGAGCGGCGCGCGTTCCCCTCGGCACCGCCGCGGCGCCCCGCGCCCGGCGCGATACCCGCCGAGCCCGACGACAGCGTGGTCGCGGTGTTCAGCGCCGCCGTCCGCAAGGGCCGCTGGCGGGCGGGCCGCCGTATCCACGCCTACTCGGTCTTCGGCAGCGTCGAGATAGACCTGAGCGAGGCGGTCTTCGAGCACCAGCAGGTGGTCGTCAAGGCCGTCTCGGTCTTCGGCAGCGTCGACATCCGGGTCCCGGAGAACGTGACGCTGCGCGGCGCGGGCGGCGCCGTGCTCGGCAGCTTCGAGGTGGACACGGCCGACTCCGCCGAGACCGAGGCCCCCGTGGTGCACGTGGACGGCTGGGCGGTCCTGGGCAGCGTCGACGCCCGCCCCAAGCGCGGCAGTCTGGTCGTGGACATCCTGGACCGGGTCCAGCGCAAGGTCGACCGGCATGTGCGCAGGCACCTGGGGCACTGACCGTTGCCGTCGTGAACGCCCGGGGTGGGCGCGGCGGTTCGGGACCCAGTGCATAGGCGCGCGTACAGCGGGTAAGGCTTGCTGCATCGTCTCTCGCTCGCGAAGCCGTCGTCAGGAGTAGACCGTGCTGCAACCGCCGCCTTCGTCCCTGCAGGTAGCCGCCGTTCCGGCCCAGCGGGTGCCGGCGCGAGACCGGGACCAGGACGCCCCCTGGCACACCGAGGCGGTGTGCCGACGCGACGAGGCGGGTCTGTTCTTCGCACCCTCCAAGGAACCGACCGCCGCCCGGCTCTCCCGCGAGGAGGCCGCCAAACGCGTCTGCGCGCGCTGTCCGGTGATGGTGGAGTGCCGCGAGCACGCCCTGCTCCAGCCCGAGCCCTACGGCGTCTGGGGCGGCCTCACCGCCGCGGAACGCCGCGTGGTCCTGGCCCGCAGGCGCCGCCGCGACCTGGAACTGAAGAAGACGACCAGGACGACGGGCCACATAGCGGCGGCGGGCTAGCCGGAAGCAGCGCAAAGGCACCCTCTCCGCACAGAGGGTGCCTTAATGACGCCGGAGGGGCAGTCGTCCCAGGGGCGCGGGGAACTGCGCGACAAGCCGCGACTTACCCGCACCCGACAACGACCCATGACCCCGACGGCGCTACTTCGCCCGGTCGAAATCCACCGCACTGTACGCCCGCAACTTACTGAGCCGATGCTCGGAGTCGATCCGCCGCACCGTCCCCGACTTGGACCGCATCACGATGGAGTCGGTCGTGGCCGTCTCCGGCCGGTACCGCACCCCCCGCAGCAGCTCCCCGTCCGTGATCCCGGTCGCCACGAAGAACACGTTCTCCCCGGTGACGAGATCCTCCGTGGTCAGCACCCGGTCCAGATCGTGCCCCGCGTCCAGCGCCCGCTGCCGCTCCGCGTCGTCCTTCGGCCACAGCTTGCCCTGGATGGTGCCGCCCAGGCACTTCACCGCACAGGCCGAGATGATGCCCTCGGGCGTACCGCCGATCCCGAGCAGCAGGTCGATGCCGGTGCCCGCGCGCAGCGCCAGGATCGAGCCGGCCACATCGCCGTCGGAGATCAGCTTGATCCGGGCGCCGGTCTCCCGGACCTCCTGGATCAGGCCCTGGTGCCGCGGCCGGTCCAGGATGACGACCGTGACGTCCTCCGGTGTGACCCGCTTGGCCTTGGCGACCCGGCGGATGTTCACGGCGACCGGCGCGTTGATGTCGACGAAGTCGGCCGCCTCCGGTCCGGTGACCAGCTTGTCCATGTAGAAGACGGCCGACGGGTCGAACATCGAGCCGCGCTCGGCCGCGGCCAGCACCGCGATCGCGTTGGTCATGCCGTTCGCGGTCAGCGTGGTGCCGTCGATCGGGTCGACCGCGATGTCGACCTCGGCGCCGGTGCCGTCGCCGACCCGCTCCCCGTTGAAGAGCATCGGGGCCTCGTCCTTCTCCCCTTCGCCGATGACGACGACGCCGTTCATCGACACGGTCTGGACGAGGGTCCGCATGGCGCGCACCGCGGCGCCGTCGGCGCCGTTCTTGTCGCCGCGCCCGACCCAGCGGCCCGCGGCCATCGCCGCCGCCTCGGTCACGCGGACCAGTTCCATCGCGAGGTTGCGGTCCGGGGCCTCGGCTGGGACGTCCAGCTCGGACGGCAGATGGTGATGATGCTCGGTCATCGATACGCACCTTTCTGTACGACGACGGCCGGATGAGGGTATGGCCATGACTCTATCGCCAGTCCGACTGTATGAGCAGGGGACCCCACGGATGAGCACTTCGGGTACCTGCGACGATGGGGGGCGTGGCAGGTAGAAACGGCAAGCAGAAGACCGCGCGGAACATGATCTACTCGCTGGGCGTGACCGTCCTGGCCGGGCTGGTCATGTGGGCCTTCGTCCCGCACGACGACAAGGAACCCGACCTCCAGCGGGTCGACTACCGGGTGGAGCTGCTCACCGCCCGCCGCGCCGCCCCGTACCCGGTGGCCGCGCCGCAGGGGCTGCCCAAGGAGTGGAAGCCGACGTCGGTCCGCTACCAGGCCACCGACTCCGAGACCTGGCACCTGGGCTTCCATCTCCCGGACAGTCAGTACGTCCAGGTCGAGCAGTCGACGGGGAAGCCGTCCGCCTTCATCGAGGAGGCGAGCCAGGGCGCCACGGCGACCGACGTCACCGAGCGGATCGACGGCCGCACCTGGACCCGGTACGAGGGCGGCCGGTACGACGCCCTGGTGCTGACGGACACCGACGGGGTGAAGGGCGCGACGACGGTGGTGGCCGGCACCGGCTCGTTCGGTGAGCTGACGAAGATGGCGGCGGCGCTGAAGATGTCCTGAACGGCCGCGGGGGGGGGGGGGGGGGGGGGGGGGGGGGGGGGGGGGGGGGGGGGGGGGGGGGGGGGGGGGGGGGGGGGGGGGGGGGG